>JBBAEA010000104.1:0-12536 GCA_041656175.1 Bradymonadales bacterium
GGGGTGCGGGGGGAACCTTTTTTCTTTTGCAAAAAGAAAAAAGGTTCCCCCCGCGCAAAGCTCTCCTATTTTCATTTTGGCTAAAATACGCTTTGATGTGGCGACTAAGGCAAAAGCCTTAGTGCCATGAGATATGAGTTGCGCCAAGAGCGCAGCGATTTACCAAAGGATAGAAATGACAGCGTCTTTCCCCGTACTTGCTTTTGGCATGCCTGGAACACACGAATGGCTCATCATTTTGGCCATTGTGCTTGTTGTTTTTGGTGCAACGCGAATTCCCGCTTTAGGCTCTGCTATTGGTAAAGGCATTAGCAATTTCCGCAAAGGCATGCGCGAGGCCAACGAAGAGGCTGATGTCGCGAAAAAAGATAGCAAAGCACTCACCGATGAAAGCACAGAGACAACAAGCAGTGAAAAGGATGAAAGCGCTGGAGCGAGCTAAAACGAAATGCGCTCTGCTACACCAGTTCCAGTACGTTTTGTTTTTGTTGCAGCTAGTGTAGCTATACACCTTATAATGCTCGCGGCATTTGCCTTTAGTGCGCCCCAAAACGAGGCAAGCAAAACTTGGGAGCGCCCCTGCATCGACGAAAACATGCTTGGCCAGAACACACAATGTGAAAGCGCAGAGTGCTCGCCGGTGCAACGAAAAGAAGAAGAGCGCAAAGAGCTAAAACTTCGCCTCGTTCAGCAGAGCGCTGTATTTGAAAAAAGCGATACAGCGCCGAATGATGCACGCTTTGCGGGTGCAGAGAACATCGTCGTCCAGAAAGATACAAAAGCTAGCCCAAGCCCCGTTGCTAGGCTTCGAGCGCGTACAAGGGCAGAAAAACCGCAAAGCCCAAAACCAGCGAAAATGCAAAAGGCGCAAGTAGCAGAAACACACGGCAGCGAGAAAATTCTAGCGCAATCGGAGGAGAAAAACGACGAAAAAGACCTAAATAATAAGGAAATATCGAAAGCTGCGCCTGCGTTCGAACTCTCACTGCCGAGTAGCGGCTGGGAAGCCGTAATTAGCGATCTCGACGAAACACCCATCGACTTTTTGGATGAAGTCGATGACATAGGCCAAGGACTCGTAAACCAGCGATTAACTCGATATGCCAGCTTCTGGAACAGAATCCGCATGCAAGTAAGCTCGCAGTGGGATCCAGAAAATGTGTACCTCGCCCATGATCCCCAGTTTGATCGCTACCCCATGATTAAACGCCATACATTGCTTTCCGTTCGACTCAATGCCTATGGACAAATTTTGGATTTGCAAATAAAGCGAAGTTGTGGTCTCGACTTCCTCGACGAGGAGGCTCGGCGAGCAATGTATAACGCGGCACCCTTTGCAAACCCGCCAGAGGGGCTTAAAAACCTCGACGGCGAATTACAATTTGAGTTCGGCTTTATCGTCGAATGGCTAACGGGCGCTCGGCGACTTTATTATCGCTAGTGGGAGCGAGCTGCACGGGGGAGGATGGGGAAAACAGCTTTTCATCTGCCAAAGGAAAAGTCTTTTCTCCTGTATAAGAACACAAAGATGAAAAATTTACACTTAATATCTCTTGGTTGCCCGAAGGCGCGTGTTGATTCGGAGCTTATTTTGGGTTTGGCGCAAAATCGCAGCTGGCAGCTTTGTGCAGACGCCGAGGAGGCGGATGCTATCATTATCAACACTTGCGGTTTTTTGCAGTCTGCGATCGACGAATCGATCGATACCATTTTGGAGATGGCGGACTACAAGTCTGGGCGCTGTAAACGTTTGATTGTGGCGGGTTGCATGCCATCGCGTTTTCGCGAAAATTTAGCCGAATTACGCGCTGAGCTTCCCGAAGTGGATGCTTTCTTAACAACGAACGAAACGCACAAAATCATCGAAGTTCTCGAAGATAACGCAAAAATGCCTGTCAGTAGCGATATTTTCCACATGCGACGTTTGGCCGCAGCGCAGTCTTACGCTTATCTAAAAATTTCGGAAGGCTGCGATAGACGTTGCTCGTTTTGCGCTATTCCGCTGATTCGCGGGCCGCAAATTTCACGTAGCATCGAAAGTTTAGTCGGGGAAGCGCAAAATCTCGTTAGCACGGGCTGCAGAGAATTGGTGCTCATCGCGCAGGAACTCACGCATTATGGCAGCGATATCGGGCTTAAGGACGGTTTAAACCAGCTCATTGACGAGCTCGAAAAAATCGAAAACCTCCGCTGGATCCGCCTCATGTACGCCTATCCTTGGAATTTTAGCGAAAAACTGATGCAGCGCCTCGGTAGCGGCAAAGTATTACCCTACATCGATATGCCGCTGCAGCATGTTTCAGAGCGCATTCTTAAGAGCATGCGCCGCGGCGTATCGCAGCTTGCCCAGGAGCAGCTCCTACGGCGTTTACGCGAAATTCCGAAGCTCGTCTTGCGAACGTCCTTGATCGTGGGCTACCCAGGTGAAACAGACGTCGAATTTAATCAGCTCCTTGATTGGATAAAAGAAGTAAAATTCGACAGGCTAGGCGTATTTACATACTCTCCCGAAGAAGGAACGCCCGCGGCCGAACTTCCCGAGCAGGTCCCCGACGAGCTAAAAGAGGCGCGATACGCACAGATCATGGACTTGCAGCAAGAGATTCATCGCGAAAAAATGCAAGCCCTTCTTGGCCAAACGCTCGACATCCTTGTCGATGGCCCCAGCCCAGAGCATCCCTTGGTGCTTCAAGGGCGCTACTACGGCCAAGCCCCCGAGGTTGACGGCCAAGTCTATCTTTCCTATGAAGATTCCGAGGACGAACCCGCAAACATAGGCAGCTTCGTAAAGGCGCGTATTGTCGAAGCCACCGACTACGATTTATTAGGCCATGTATAAAAATCCCACACCCACAGTCGATATTATCATTATTCGCGGAAACGAAATTGTGCTCATTGAGCGCCAAAACGCACCCCACGGTTGGGCGCTTCCAGGCGGTTTCGTCGATGAAGGCGAGTCCGTAGAAAATGCAGCAATCCGCGAATCAAAAGAAGAATGCTCGTTAAATATCAGTCTACACGAAATGTTCTACGTCTACTCCGAGCCCTCCCGCGATCCGCGCCAACACACCATGTCCACCGTTTTCATCGCCACAGCCCCTGGCGAACCCCAAGGCGGCGACGACGCAAAATGCGCCCGCTACTTCCCGCTCGACGCGCTGCCCGCCCCCCTCTGCTTCGATCACGCCCAAATTATCGCCGACTTTCTACACTACCAAAAGACAGGAAAGCGCCGTCAACTCGACAATTACTACGAAAAACTCGCCAAAGCCTCCAAATAGTTCTCTTTTTTGGGAAGGGGGGCTAGCAAGCCCCCCTACGCGCAAGCTTCCCGCATGATAGGTGGTTTCGCGCAAAATTTTATGCTTTGTATGCGCTCAAACCGCGCATCCAAAGCATAAAATGCGCTCAGCCACCTATTCTGCGGGCGATCTTGCGCTACCCCCCCCCAATATGAAAGAATGGCAAATTACACTCATGAGCTGAGAGCGAGCTTTTCCGCCCTTAAAGTAGGATAAAGAGCCAAAACTTGAGTACGTCTTTACTAAAGATACAGAACTTGTCCTTGCGATGTGGACAGCAAGAAATTCTACAAAAGATCGATTTTGAGATCGAACGCGGGGATTGTGTGGCGCTTATTGGTGCCAATGGTGCAGGGAAAAGTTCGCTTTTGCGAACGATATTAGGCCTAAAGCGCCCCACAACGGGGAATGTTCTGTGGAAAGGCGAAGATCTCGAAAAAAAGGATGCGCGCTTTAGGGCGCAACGCATGGCTTATGTGCCGCAGACTATGAAGACAGATGCGCATTTTCGTGTACGCGAGTTTGTGGCGCAATCTTTGTATCACCAACAGGCGTCATCGCAACAAATGGAAACGTCTGATTACGCTCGCGTTGATGCCGTGCTCGCGGCTTTGCAGCTCTCTGAACTTGCAGATTCGTTTTTGCCGAGCTTATCGGGCGGCGAGATGCAAGCAGCGCTATTGGCGGCTGCTATGGTGCAGGATGCGGAATTGCTCATTTTGGATGAACCGAGCGCATCGCTAGATCCGCGTCGGTCTGCCGAGTTTTATTCGCTCTTGGCGGCAGTGCAACGTCAATTCGGGCTAACGATACTGATTGCTAGTCACGATTTAAACCTTGTAGCGCCACTTGCGACGCGTTGTATTGTTTTACACGAAGGCAAAATTATCGAGGATATTCATGGCTTTGCGAAGGAATCTACGTTAAAGCGCGCCTTTGGTGCGGACTTTTTCGTCCAATCAATAGAAGGCCGCGCGCTGTATTTTACCCGCGTGGACACAAAGCGCGATGCTGCGGTTTTTCCCCGTTTGGATTGCGAGAAAAAAACGCAAAAGCAGCGAAACTTTTTTCCACATTTCACGCTCTTAGCCTTGCTTAGCCTTGTACTCGCCCCATCTATTGGCACGACTTGGATTTCGCCTGCAGATATCGTTGAGGGCGGTGCGTACCAAGATATTTGGCTACACTTGCGCTTGCCGCGGGTTTTATGGGGGGCTTTAGCGGGGGCGAGTTTGGCTTTAATTGGCGCGGCTTTTCAGTCGCTTTTGCAAAATCCGCTAGCTACGCCCTACACTTTGGGTCTGGCTAGTGGTGCTTCGCTTGGAGCGATGTTTGCACTGCAACTCGGGTTTTCGGCGTTTTTGGGCGTCCCGCTTTTGGCCTTTGTAGGGGCGATGCTTGTGATGTTTTTGGTGCTTGGCATCGCGCGTCGTCTTGGCATGAATGATTCCGTAAACTTGTTACTGGCTGGAGTTGCAGCGTCACTTTTTTGTTCATCGCTAAGCATTTTGGTACAAGCCTTCGCAGAGCCGCTAACGGCGCAGGGGATGTTGCGCTGGCAGATGGGGGGGCTAGATATCGATGGTTTTGAACCATTAGGGATAGCAGCGTTAGTGCTACCAGCCTTGCTATTGATTATGTTTCAGGCGCAAGCTCTAAATCTTATAGCGGTCGACTCTGATTTGGCGCGTTCACGCGGGGTAAGAGTGGGAAGCGTGCGTGGGATTGTTTTTGTAGCGGCTAGCGTAGCTTGTGCGGGGATCGTGTCGATAAGCGGTCCGATCGCCTTTGTTGGCCTCGTTGTACCGCATATTATGCGGCGAATCGTTGGCGGAGATAATCGCAAACTCTTTGTGCATTGCATTTTGGGTGGCATGCTATTTTTGCTTTGGGCTGATGCCTTGGTACGCGTACTTGGGCGCTGGCAGTTACTTCCCGTGGGCGTATTAACCGCGATGATTGGGGCGCCAGCACTGGTTTTGATTTTATTAAAAACGCGTAAACGCTCATAACGGGGGGGTAGCGCAAGATCACCCGAAGGAGCGGCGACTGAGCGCATTTTATGCTTTGGATGCGCGGTTTGAGCGCATACAAAGCATAAAATCATGCGCGAAGCCGCCGATCATGAGGGAAGCTTGCGCGTAGGGGGGTTCCCCCCCAAAAAATTAAAACGATAATGAGTATGGAAGCTAATACGTGTTTTTTGTAGAAATGTCGTAGTTTTATTGCAGTTTTGCCAACGACACCCTGATCTGTTGTTGGGAAGTTTTGTTTGTGGAACCGTCGGTAAACGTGACGTTAAAGCTCGCCGTGTCGTTGAAGCGTAGCCAGCTGCGGTCGATTGAGAGAATGACCCTGCTTTTGTGAGCAACATCGGTGGTTTTGACCTGGTCTGTAGCTTCTGTGCTGGCGATAGTGAGCGTGCCGGATAGTTTTTGGTTTAAGTCGACGGTGACGGTGGGCGTGTTGTTTGCGTCGAAATCGACGATGAATTCGCTGGGAAACACCGATTGTATGCCAGGATCGACGCAATCGGAGCTAAAGAGGCTGCAAACGGTGCCATCTGCGCAGCGTTCGCTCGGCTCTGCCCAGTTTCCCTGGGCGTCGCAAACGCTCACGTTCATTTTGTTACTTGCGTCAGACGTGTTTTCGCAGCGCTTCATACCCTCGGTGCATGGTATTAGTGCGAGTTGTAGCTGGCGTTGTTCGATACCATCGTTGTAGCTTAAATCAAGTGTTTCCCGCGTGTCGTCTTCTTTAAGCACCAAGCTGAGGGTGCGAACGCTGACGCCTGCGTCGAATTTCAGATAGGGATGACTAACAGCACTTGAGACGGCTGGTTCGAGTATGACTTGAGCTGGTTGAGGGCCTGAGAAGGAAAGTTCCCTAGGAAT
This sequence comes from Bradymonadales bacterium, assembly GCA_041656175.1. GTDB lineage: Bacteria > Myxococcota_A > Bradymonadia > UBA4248 > UBA4248 > JBBAEA01. The sequence goes on from JBBAEA010000104.1 coordinate 6,197, forward strand.
ATCGAGGCTTGGCGCGTAACTCCAGTTTATACCATGACGCTTGCCGCGGATAAAGTGCCTGTGGGTCGAGGGTTTTATGTCGACAGGCTCGCAAGTTACGATTCCTGCGCCGAATGGCACGCAAACACTGCCAGCGCCGCAGGGCGCGCTTTTCCAGAAACCGTTATTGTCGCAGACTTGCCGCAAATACGATAAACAGCGCTTCGCGTTGGTAAGCGAGAAACACTCTGTACTATAGTCAAGCTCAACGCTGGCAGTGCCGGTGTTTTCGTCAGCTGGCCCTCTGGCAATCAAACTTATCTTATCTGCGATCCCGGTGCCTAAAACTTGAAATTTAAAGGGTACTTTTGATTTAGCATCATTGAATACAAGGGGCTGAGGGTCGATTATAAAGCTGAGAGTGCTTATAGCATCCTCGTTAATCGTAACTTCGTAGTTTGGTTGATAAATCGGATGCTCCAACTCGACCTCGCCGTCATACCAACGTCCAGCTATAACCGCGTTAGTTTTGGCAGTGATTTTTTTAAGTTTAACGTATTCGCAGCTGTTTTTGCCCTCAATGCAGCTTTGTCCAGTATTACAGTATTCGCCTTCGTTCCAAGCGCCGTGTTCGTCGCAAGTGTAAAGTTTAGCAAGCTCGCATTTTGTTTCGCCTTCATCGCAGAGCTTAGCCATAGTTGTACACTTTGCAATGTTGTTCTTAAAGACGCATTGTGAAGTTTCTTCGCAGCTTTGTTTGTTCCACACGCCGTTTACGCAGTTCCACGCTTGGACTTCATCCTTTATTTGTACGCAATGATGCGAATCAGTGTTGCAGCTTTCTCTATTTATACATCGCGCTTGATCTTCGATAACGACACAAACTTTGGCTCTTTCACATTCATCCTCGACCCACTGGGAATCACTACCACATTTAAAGCGTGTATAGCCGCCTCCTTCTTTGCGGTCACACTTATAGCTATCGGGAATGCAGTTGTCGGCGAGAATCAAAGTAAAATCAGCGCTTAGCTCCTTTCCGCCATAAGACGAAGTGACGGTGAAGCTTGCATTCTTTGGGACATCAGCCCTTGCTTGAACTTCATAAATTTTTCTTGTTTCTCCCTCGTTAAAACGAAGTTTTGCGGGACGGACGTCGGCAAGTTCGGGTTTGTCGATGCTGTTGCTAACGTATAGCTCTGTTTCGGCGGGTCGGTTAAGTTCTACGGAAACTTTAAGTTTAGCTCCAGCACGAATTTTATTACTCTCGGGGCTAAGTCGAATTAGCTCTGCATTTGGAGGTGGCGTTACTCCATTTTTACAAGCTTGCAAATTTTCATCACAACGCTCATCAGCCTTGTCACAAGCTAAGGCTTTGCTCCACACAAAGTTATTGCTGCAAGTAGATTGTTTTTCGTTTACACAGCGCGTTTTACCAGGCGTACACTCCTTTTGATAGCAGACACTGCTTTGGCCTGCTCTCCGGATGCAGTGCCAGCCTTCTTCGATTTGACAACGCGGGCTGCAGCCATCGCCCGCAACATAGTTGCCATCATCGCAGGCTTCCATAGGATTCAAGAACCAATTTCCACATAACTCAAACTGGAACTCGACATCCCCGCCGCACGCAAGAGTTGCCAATGCGATAAATGCGATGGAACAAAATATCTTCTTCAAAACGAACCTCTACAAAATCGGCAAGAACACAGCCTAATATGCCTAACCTATACCTATAGGCTAGCATATACTTCATATTATAGGTGTTAGCGTGAAAACTTCAAAGGTGCGCAGGGTAAATATGTAGTTCTTTTGATTAATTCTGTAAAGTCGCTCATAATATTTGGCAAAAGCCATTTTACTCCGAATAAAAGACTGCAAAACCTGAGTTACTGCGTTTATGTACTTGAGTTTTCCGAGAAAACTCGACGGTGTAGGCTTCGACGGTGTAGGCATGCTAAAATCTTGGTATTTTGCAAGAACAGTTTTGAATAAGCGGAAGCATTGCATTGCGCTGTATAAAGTGATTATTCGTTGTAGGGCAGGATGGCTTTGAAAGCAAACGCCTGTCATTTTTTGCGAGTCTTTGCTTCGGTAAGGGGCTTAGCTTTTACTTGCGCTTGTAAAATCTGTACTACAGACTTAAAAGAGATTTTGTGCTATCGTGTTGGGGGCTGTTTTTGGGGTGTACGGATCTAGTGGGGCGTGTGGAGTAGTCCCTCGCCAAAAAACAGCACTATGACATATTTAACAAATTGTTTTAGGGGGTTTTTGACGAGTAACAAAGGAGTTACAATGTTTGGAATTAGTCGAGTTGAGGCGTTAGAGATTTTGGATTCGCGTGGTAATCCTACGGTTTCTGTTGAGGTTGAGCTTGAGGATGGGAGCATTGGAAGTGCTTGCGTTCCCAGCGGTGCATCTACTGGAATTTATGAAGCGCTGGAGTTGCGCGACCAAGATGCGAAGCGCTATGGTGGCAAGGGTGTGCTGAAGGCAGTCGCGAATGTGAATGACGTCATTAGCAATTTGCTGATAGGCGAGAACGCGATGGATCAAGAGGGGATCGACGCGCTCATGCTTGAAGCGGACGGGACTGAGAACAAGTCCAAGCTCGGTGCCAATGCGATTTTGGGTGTATCGATGGCGACGGCCGTAGCAGCTGCGCAAGTTAGCTTGCAGCCGCTGTATCGGTATTTGGGTGGAGCGCGTGCGCGTACGCTACCTGTGCCGATGTGCAATGTCATTAATGGTGGTTGTCACGCCGATAACAAGCTTGATATTCAAGAGTTTATGATTAGCCCAGTGGGATTTTGCTGTTTCCCCGAAGCGATTCGCGCATCAGCCGAGGTATTCCATGCCTTGCGTTCGATTTTGAAGGCAAAGGGGCTAGCGACGGGCGTTGGTGATGAAGGTGGTTTTGCCCCTAACATTTCGTCGACACGCGAGTGCTTAGACTTTATTATCCAGGCTATCGAAAAAGCTGGTTACCAATCAGGTAAAGACTTTTATTTGGCACTTGATTGTGCAGCTTCCGAGTATTACGACGAAGCGTCCAAGCTCTATAAAATGGTTGGCGAAGGCGTAACGATGGAAGGCGGGGCTTTGGTCGAGTACTACAACAAGCTCATTCAAGATTATCCCATTTACAGCGTCGAAGATCCCTTCGATCAGGACGACTGGGATTCTTGGAAGGCGTTCACGAAAGCCAACCCCAAAGTCCACGTCGTTGGCGATGACTTGTTTGTGACCAACGTGAAGCGACTTGCACGCGGTATCGAAGAGAAAGCGGCGAGTGCTATCCTCATTAAGTTGAACCAGATTGGAACGCTCTCGGAGACCCTGCACTCCATTGATTTGGCTCACCAAAATGAGTTCGCAGCCGTTATTTCGCACCGCTCGGGTGAAACGGAAGACGCGTTCATCGCGGACTTGGCCGTGGCTACGGGTGCCAAAATGATCAAGACGGGTTCGCTATCGCGAAGCGACCGGATCGCTAAGTACAATCGCCTCTTGCGCATTTCCAAGGATCTTGGAGCGGCGGCTTCGTATTATGGCACGCGCGTCCTCAAGTAATTAGTATTGTTTTGTCTACAAACTCGCCGGGCATTGTCTTTGGCGAGTTTTTTGCATTGCTCGGAGTCTCTCCCTATGGGAACTCTGATTCATTGGGGCTACCGCCCCAAACCCCGTCTAAGGGCTATCGCCCTTAGAACCCGTTTGTGTGTAGAGTGTTGATTATATTGACCTTATTTTGAACACTCGCCTGACTTTCGTTCTTTTTCTCTCGCTGCTTTGGGGGTTGATTTTGCAATGCTCTGAGTCTACCTAAGGGCAGCTGTACTTCGTTTCGAGACCTAATCTTATATCCTTCAACACGTCCAGCGCTTTGAGTTTACAGAAGTTTTCTTTACTAAAAGAGGATGCATTCTCTAAGAAGAAGCCAAAATGGTTGGCAGCAGAAACTTTAGAATAGTCCCATCGAGAGATGTCTTGGTCAAATGCTCTGGCGTTATAGAACATAGACGACATATCGCTAACGTTGCCCGTGTTCCAATCATTGACAGGCTGATTAAATGAGCTGGCATCATGAAACATCCACCTCATACTTGTAACGTTGCTCGTGTCCCAGCTAGATATGTCTTGGTCAAATGCAGTGGCGTAGTAGAACATGCTACTCATATCAGTAACGTTGCTCGTGTTCCAACGAGAGATGTCTTGATTGAATGAGCTGGCGTTAGAGAACATCCAACCCATAGAAATAACTTTGCTCGTGTCCCATCGAGAGATGTCTTGATTGAATGAGCTGGCGTTAGAGAACATGCTACTCATATCAGTAACGTTGCTCGTGTCCCATCGAGAGATGTCTTGATTAAATGCCATGGCGCCAGCAAACATGGCATTCATATTGCTTACGTTGCTCGTGTCCCATCGAGAGATGTCTTGGTCAAATGCAGTGGCGTAGTAGAACATGTAACTCATATCAGTAACGTTGCTCGTGTCCCAGCTAGATATGTCTTGGTTAAAAGCGCTGGCGAAGAAGAACATGTATCTCATATCAGTAACGTTGCTCGTGTCCCAGCTAGATATGTCTTGATTAAATGCCATGGCGCCAGCAAACATGGCATTCATATTGCTTACGTTGCTCGTGTCCCAGCTAGATATGTTTTGGTTAAATGCTCTGGTGTAAGAGAACATGCTACTCATATCAGTAACGTTGCTCGTGTCCCAGCTAGATATGTTTTGGTTAAATGCTCTGGCGTTATTGAACATCCAACTCATATCAGTAACGTTGCTCGTGTTCCAACGAGAGATGTCTTGATTGAATGAGCTGGCGTTAGAGAACATCCAACTCATATCAGTAACGTTGCTCGTGTCCCAGTTTTCAATATATTGGTTAAATGCGGAGTTAGAAAACAGACCTTGCATCGTAAGTAGTTTGCTGGCATCGGGAATATCTTTGCCCGATAAACTCACGCTGTCGTGTGCAAAGGCGCAGGCTCCTAAAGCAACAGACCCAAAGCTAATGACGGCCTCTAATCGAGGATTGTTTAGCTTCTCACATCCATCCTCATTAAATGGTTTAGCAAAAGCATCGTAAACGCCTACGATTTTAACAGGGGTTAGACCGCGATCATAAATATATACGTGTGTTCGCGATTCTTCACTGCAATCGCTAACCGTTCGCGCTTCAGACCAATCCCCTGGTGAGTCTTCGTCACCCCAAAGTATTTTAAATTGGCATTCTCCCGTACCCGAATATGGCAAGATTAATGTATTATTCTCATTAGTAATATTCCAAATGGTTTCGAAAACTTTGCTCGCACAGCGCCCATCGCCGCGACAAAATTCACCGTCGATGGCTTCATGGTTTTTACACTCGCTGTCGCTTGTACAACGCACTGAGCACTTATAATCGATGGCGGAGTCGCAGAATCCGCTTTCGCAGTCTTCGTCGCGTAAGCAGTCGATGGGGGCGCAAGCACCCAAAACACACTGCCAATGCGCAGGGCAAGGCGGCGAGTAGCCACAAAAACATTGACCGTGAATACAGGTGTCGGTATTGCCGGTACATACTACACCCGCTTCGCCGTTCGCTATACAACCACCGCAGTTTTCGGCGTCATTACTTGTATCGACACAGCGGCCACCGCACACAATAGCTTGCTTCTGGCAAGCTAAACTGCATTCACCAGCGCTACAAAGATAGCCTGAGTCGCAGCGCTTCCCATTGCCGTTGGGAAAGCAGCCACCACAGTTGTCGATATCATTACTTGTATCGACACAGACACCGTCGCAAACGATTTTAGAGCCTAGGCACACACATTGTCCATCGCGACACTCTTGTCCTTCAAGGCATACTTTACCTTCGCCGTTCGCAACACAACCGCCGCAGTTTTGGAGACTAGTCATGGGGTCAATACAATCACCTTGGCACTTTTCGAGTCCGTAGCTGCAGGCGCTGTCGCAGGTGTAGGCATTTGGGCTGCTAAGTCGGCATTTACTGTAATCGAGGCACCAACGTTGCTTTTCGGCGTATGCGCCAGCGTTTTCGCTCATCATGCATTTGCCAGCCGCGATAACGTCTTCGGTGCTACATTTGTTCATGCCATCGGGGCAACAACGAGCATCGGTAGGAGGGCAAGGCTCCGAAAAGCTGAGCGGGGCTTCCACTTTGCAGGCGAGTATGCTGAAACTTAGAACTAGTATAGCGCAAAAGATGTAGGGTTTCATCGTTGGCTCCCATGGTTTAAACTATTTTGCCAGAACAAAATAGCGTATGTCACCATGATAACCTTTGGACAAGGATCGCGCAAGCGCATGTTGTGCTTTATTATACAATTTCTTGCCAACTTTAAGAATGCTCTGA
>JBBAEA010000105.1:0-12527 GCA_041656175.1 Bradymonadales bacterium
CAATCAGATCCACGTGAACATCTACCACGGGGTAGCCTGCTAAAACACCCACCTCAGACGCGCTGCGGATCCCCTTCTCTACCGCCGGCCAATACTCGCGAGGCACCACGCCACCAACGATCTTGGACGCAAACGTTATACCTTCGCCCGGCGCGTTAGGTCGTAGCTCAAGTTTAATATGCGCAAACTGTCCATGCCCACCACTCTGTCGAACAAAGCGACAATCGACGATATCCTGCTTCGTTATCGTCTCGCGGTACGCAACCTGCGGGCGACCAACCTGCGCGTTAACCTTAAACTCCCGCTTCAAGCGGCTTGCAATAATCTCCAAGTGAAGCTCGCCCATACCGCCAATAACGGTCTGGCCTGTTTCCTTGTCCGTGTGAACCTTAAACGAAGGGTCTTCACTCGCTAGCTTCTGTAAAGCTATACCAAGCTTATTGATATCATCCTGGGTATCTGGCTCAATCGCCATATTAATCACGGGCTCTGGGAAGCTCATCGCCTCAAGTACTACGTTCATACCCTCATCACAGAGCGTATCGCCTGTAACCGTGTTCTTGAGCCCCAAGATAGCCACGATCTCGCCAGCATGCGCTTGGGATACCTCCTCGCGCTTGTTGGCATGCATCATTAATAAACGCCCCACGCGCTCGCGACGTCGCCTGTTGGTGTTCATCACCGTTTGCCCGCTATTTATCGTACCCGAGTAAATGCGCACAAACGTTAGCTGGCCAACGTAGTTATCGGTCATGAGCTTAAAGGCCAAGCCCGAGAACCCCGACGCGTCATCAGTGATAATCTCTACCTTGTCGGCATCCGTAATCTCTTCGCCACCCGCCTCCTGCCTATCGTAAGCTTCAGCACGCGCTGCCCGCACGTTCTCCACATCTAGTGGGCTAGGCAGATAGTCGATGACCCCATCCAATAAACGTTGAATGCCCTTGTTCTTAAACGCTGAGCCGCAAAACACGGGAACCAGTCCACGTGAAACACAGGCACTGCGAATCGCTCTACGCAAAACATCAGCTTCAACTTCGCCGCCCTCAACAAAGATCCCCATCAGCTCCTCGTCGAAATCCGACGCCGCCTCAACGAGCTTATCGCGATACTCGCGCGCCAAATCCAGCATATCTTCAGGGATCTCAGCAGTCTTTGACGTCATCGTTGCGTCATCAAAGATATACGCGCAGTTTTCCACCAAATCCACGATACCCGTGAAATTGTCCTCGGCTCCGATAGGTAGCTGAACCGCCGCGGGATTAGCATCCAAACGCTGACGCATCTGCGCCAAAACCTCTAGGAAATCCGCGCCCTGACGATCCATCTTGTTGACAAACGCAACACGAGGCACATGGTACTTATCAGCCTGTCTCCACACAGTTTCGCTTTGTGGCTCAACGCCACCCACAGCACAAAATACCGCAACTGCCCCATCTAGCACGCGCAAGCAACGCTCGACTTCAATCGTAAAATCGACGTGCCCAGGCGTATCAATTATATTAATGCGATGCTTTCCACCGCGTTCCCAATAGCAAACCGTAGCAGCGCTCGTGATCGTGATTCCGCGCTCCTGTTCCTCTGCCATCCAGTCCATTGTTGCCGCGCCATCATGCACTTCACCCAAGCGGTGCGTCCTTCCCGTAAAATACAGGATACGCTCCGATGTCGTCGTCTTACCCGCGTCGATATGCGCCATGATGCCGATGTTTCTCACCCGGCTTATTGCTACGTCTCTTCCCACTTCTTATTCTCTACACTTTTCCACTAAAATCACGCACAACTATTCTTGTACCACGCGCAACGTAGCACAACCGCGCTTCCACCCAATTTGCCCCAACTACCCCATTACGCTCGCCAAAACCCTACGCTTCAGCGAGCACTAAGCAAGGACTCTAAACCACAACTACCAACGGTAGTGCGAAAATGCCTTGTTTGCCTCAGCCATACGATGCGTATCTTCCTTCTTCTTAATCGTATTGCCACGATTATGGTACGCATCCAAAAGCTCCGACGCAAATCTCTCAACCATCGATTTCTCGGGACGCTTGCGCGCAAACCCAATCAACCACCTAAACGCCAACGCCGTCCGCCGATCGGCAGCAATCTCAACTGGCACCTGATAAGTCGAACCACCAACGCGGCGGCTCTTAACTTCAACGATGGGGCGCGCATTCTCTACGGCTTTCTTAAAAACCTCCAAAGGGCCATCTTCACCGCCCTTGGTTCGCTGCCCCAAAATCTCTAAACTACCGTACAGAATCGACTCAGCCGTGCTCTTTTTGCCATCCAACATCAAGCTGTTGATGCATTTAGCCACTAGCTTGTCGTGATACTGTGGATCGGGCAAAATCTCTCGCTTCTCTATCTCTCGTCGCCTTGGCATTTATCTCTCCTTACTTCGGTCGCTTTGCGCCATACTTAGAACGACCCGCCCTGCGAGCCGTCACACCCATCGAATCCAACGTTCCACGCACAATGTGATAGCGAACACCAGGCAAGTCCTTTACACGACCACCGCGAATCAGCACCACACTATGCTCCTGCAAATTGTGTCCCTCACCAGGGATATAGCTCGAAACTTCCATCCCATTGGTCAAACGCACACGCGCAACCTTACGCAAAGCAGAGTTCGGCTTCTTGGGCGTCGTCGTCGACACTCGAACACAAACTCCCCGTCGCTGCGGACAGCTCTTCAACGCAGGCGAATTCGTCTTCGACACCTTGCGCTCACGACCATTCCTAACCAACTGATTGATTGTCGGCATCTTACTTCCTCTCAAAATCATTAAAACACGGGGCAATTTGACACCCCGACTCAAACCAGCGCATCATATAGACAATCGCCGACTTGTCAAGCCTTTTCACACTTTCCCCACTTTTTTACACCCCATTCCGTTCCCCATGCGCCGTGTAGCACATCTCGCCCGCAAGGTCTAGCTTTTTTTAAGCCCCTACGCTTTTAAACGCAATTTTACCCTACACTCGCCCTCATAAATCAGGAATTTTCATGGGTGGGGGGCTTTAGCCCCCCTACGCGCAGGCTTCCCGCAAAATTCGCCAAATGTCGCATTACGCCCTGCAAAGTTTTCGCTAAACGCTCAACCTTCGCACGGCGTGCGACATTAGGCGACTTTTTTGGGCGATCCTGCGCTACCCCCCGAAATCGGCGCTCTGCGCTTTATCACCACAATCCACCCCGCAACAACGTCTCCTCATAATTTGAGCCATCATCTAAAATACATGTTTTTTTACGCTATATCCCCGCTCCTCAACATGAAAAATCGCAATTCGTGCAATGCTCACCCGAATCTTCGCATATATATATAATGATGCGCTACTATTTAGGGGGGTAGCGCGGGATCGCCTCGGTTTCGACACGGAAGTCGAAACGCAACGCCGCAGGCGGCCCGTAGGGCGGTGTGCCATGGATTGGCACACCTTGCTATAAAATGCGTAATGAACGCATATTGTGCGGTGGATGCGCGATTAGCAAATACACCGCACAATATTTTGCGTTCATTATCGCATTTTACGAGGAAGCCCGCGCGTAGGGGGGACTCCCCCTTCCCAAAAATGCAAAGTTTAAAACAGCCCAACTTCTGCTTTATGCTTAAGCCTTCGCATTTTGGGCGCAAGCTGCGGCAAGTCGTTTGCAAAATCCTGCATCTACACGCATTCTACAATGTAGATTTCTTGCTAACTACACATATTGCCTGCTATAGCTTATGTTTGGGTGTACCCAATATTTGGCTGGGTGCGTTGTCTGGGCTCTATGAATAAAGGCGCAGTTTTGATTCTTGCGGCAAACAGCATAAATTGTCACAAATGCGGCAAACCAACGGCTAAGACTGGAATATTCTGTTTACACTGCGGCGCAAGTACAAACCCTGTTCGCCCAAACAGCGCGCAAGACCCCTACTTAGGCCAAGTCATCGATGGCTCCTTTGTCGTCGAATCCATACTTGGCGAGGGGAGCATGGGGATTGTTTACAAGGCGAGGCACAGGGCACTCAAAAGCTACGTTGCGCTCAAGATTTTGCGCCACGACTTTCTCAATAACCGAGTCGTTTTATCGCGATTTCAACGCGAAGCGCAAGCGGCAAGTAGCCTACAGCACCCCAACGTCGTCAGTATTCTGCACTACGGAAAAACTTTTTTAAACGCGCCCTACATCGCCATGGAGTGCCTCGAAGGTCAAGACCTCTCCGACGTCATACTCAATGAGTTCCCGCTCTCCGCGGCAAGGGCGACTAAAATTTTGATACAGGTCTGTGACGCGCTGGAAGCCGCGCATGCTGCGGGGATTGTGCACCGCGATCTTAAGCCCGCTAACATCTCTATCATCAAGCATGGAAACGAGGATTTCGTCAAAGTACTCGACTTTGGTATCGCTAAACTTGAAGGGAGTAGCGAAAATTTAACGCGTGAAGGCGCTATTTTCGGGACTCCAGCGTTCATGAGCCCTGAGCAAGTTTTGGGCAAAGTTGTCACCGCCGCCTCCGACATATTTAGCCTCGGAAGCGTTATCTACTTTATGCTCACAGCGCGCCTCCCCTTCTCCGGCGAAAACTCCGTTGACATGGCCGCCTCGATCCTGTACTCGACCCCGCTTTTACCAAGCAGAGTTCGACTTGATGCGCACGTTGCTCCCGAAATTGAGGAGATATGCATGCGTTCGCTTCAAAAAGAACCTGAAGATCGCTACGCTAGCGCTGGTGAAATTCGCGACGCACTTCAAAGCGCGCTGCCAAGTATCCTAGCCCAGCCCAAGCAAGGGCGCCGCCAAAGCATTATGATTGGCGCCCCCGCAAGTGCCGACTTCGATCTTTCCGGCGACACCGTCTGCGAAATACCCGCCATGACAGACGAGATCGAGAAATCCATACCGCATAATATCGGCTTCTCTCCCCCCTCTACCCCCGCGCTACCACCTGCTTTTGTCGCCACCAGCCTTGGGCTTAGCGATCTTGAACATGCGCGCAGCGACGCCCTCAATGCCAACAAGCGCTCTAGGCTCAAGTTCGTCTTTGTTTCTACCATTATCATTTGCATCTGCTTGCTAGCGGTCCTTACCACTTGGCTCACGCTACGTCTCCAAGACAAGAAGAAAGTAAGTCAAGCAAAAACCACGAACCATCTAGCAGCGCGAGTCGAACAAGATATCAGCTCAGACCTCGTTAAAATCGACCTTGCGCTCCCCCCTATAGAACTCGAGATTTTAAGCGACAACGCCGTAAATGCCGCAACACACGGTTTTTTACTCGGCAGTATGGAGAGCCACGCAGAGCTAAAACTAGAAAAGTTCAATAGCTCTACTGAACAAGCGCCACCGACTCCAGCGCCAGTTAAAGCTGCCCCCAAAACACCAAGCCCCAGTAAAGCTAAAGCCGCTCCTGCAAAAGCTAAAGCCGCTCCCACAAAAACAAAAACCGCGCCAGTTAAAGCGAAGCCTGCACCCACACAAGTCAAAGCAGCAGCCCCAAGCACCGACAGCGCTAAAAAAGCGAATGAGCTCTACCAAGAAGGGCTAAAACTCGAGTCAAACAACAGAAAAGCGGATGCTTGTAAAAAATTCAAACAAGCCCTCAAAATTGCCCCAAGTTCCGATAAATTAAAAATCCAACTTAAAGTGCGAACTTGCACCAGAGAGAGTTTGTAGGCTCCAGTTTACGGGAAAGCGCGGAACGAGGAAAATCTGTTTTTATTGCATAAGAATCCAGAATTTGCGGGCAAGGTGCTAGCTCTTACAATAGATCTTCCCTTCCCTCTCTCTCTAGCGCGTCCACGATCTTTCGCACCTCCTGAGCACGCGCAGGCGTCGTTACCAGTACTGCATTCGGCGTGTTCACGATAACTAAATCCTTTACCCCAAGAGCGGCAACGAACTTTTCTTTCGTAGAAAATACGAAAACGTCTTCGCAATCCTGAACATACGCGTCTCCAACAACGGTGTTGCCCGAAGAATCGCTCTCAAAGAGTTCTTGCACCGCGGCCCAAGAGCCTATGTCATTCCAAGCAAAATTAACGCGTTCTACCACGCAGTTCTTCGTCCTCTCCATCACTGCATAATCGATGCTAATAGACTTTAGCGACGGGAAGATCGTTTCCAATTCGCTCGGTCTGTCGCATAGACTAATGACGCCGTCGTAAAGCTCGGGCTCATACGCTTTTAGCTCCTGCATCATCGTTACAGCGTCGTATATAAATATGCCGCCGTTCCACAAGTAGCGCCCCGACTCGAGATACTGCTTTGCCATCTCTAACGCTGGCTTCTCGCAAAAGCGCTTCACCCCATAAAATCGCCCATCGCTCGCCTCACGAAGCGCTCCTCCCATTTCAATATAGCCGTAGCCCGTCTCGGCTCGAGTCGGTTCTATGCCAAATAGCACAATGCGTCCCCTAGCCTGCGCACAAGCGCGCTCAATACATAAAGCAAATTCCTCGACATCGTGAATAGAGTGATCCGAGGGGAAAACACCAATAATGGCTTCAGGATCCTTTCGACGTATGCTTTCGCTGGCCCAAGCAATGCAAGCAGCGGTGTTGCGACCAACTGGCTCCCACAAAACTTGTTCAAGCGGAAAATTGGGCAAAAGCTCCACAAAGCACTCCCTATGCTCTGCGGAAGCGGCGATCAAAATACGCTTCTCATCGTAGTAGCGCAGTAACCGCTGGTAACATTCTTCCAATAACGATGCCCCCCCGCTAAGAGCCAAGAACTGCTTGGGTTTTCGCTGCAAGCTCATTGGCCAAAAACGTTTCCCAACCCCTCCCGCCATAATTACTGCCCAATCGGCCATGGTTCTTCCCTTGATCTGAGTTCTACGAACTTTGTTCTAGTACTACAAAAACGGATTCTCCCTCTTCTCGCTACCTATACTCGTAAACTCGCCGTGTCCCGGCAATACGAGAACATCGTCAGCTAGCCGCTCACAAAGCGCGTCCAGTGATTTTTTTAAAACCACGGCATCCCCACCCTCAAAGTCGCTGCGTCCGATGGAATGTCTAAAAAGCAGATCCCCACTAAAGATCGTTTTTTGTTCTTTCAAGTAGAAGCACACATGTCCTGGACTATGTCCTGGGCTATGGATCAACTCTAGCCTTAGGCGCCCAAGCTCAATCTCATGCTTTGTGCTTAAATCAAGTTCCACCGCTGGCATCTCGACGGGTACAAAGCCAAAGCGTCGGCTCTGTCCACCTAAGTTTGCCGCAAGTGCATAATCATCCTTGTGAAGCGCAAGCACGGCCTTGGGATAAAGCGCTTTAAGGCGCTTACACCCATGCACATGGTCGATGTGAGCATGGGTAATAAGAATATAGCTGGGGTCTAAAGAACGCGACTTCAAAAAACGATGTATATCGTCTGCTTGCTCCGCTACATCGATCACAGCGCACGCATTGGTCGCCTTACAAACAAGCACATAGCAATTGGTAGCAAAACTCCCAAGAACAAGGTGGTGTATCCAGTAGTCTTTTGTTTCTATGACTTCATTCGGCTTAGAAAACATTTTACCTCCATTTGCGACTGTAACATTGTTTTTAACAATAAGCTCTTCGTTTGCCTCTTAAAGCGCCCCCAAAAAACAGTTTCGCGCAATTCTTTACGCAGCGCCTAGCAGAAAAGCCTATAGGCTATCGCCGAAATCTTTCCTAAACTGTTCCGCCAACTCCTCAGGCCAATCGTTAAACGGCTCAAGGCGCCCAAAGAAGAATCTAAGTATCTCTGGTTCTTCAACCCAACGCAAGCCACTAATTTTTTTTCTCTGATCATACAGCCACACAATACGATCAATCGCATACTCGACCTGGCTAAGCGTGAAAACACGTCGCGGAAGTGCTAAGCGAAGAAGCTCCATATTGGCAAGCGGCTCCGAACCATCGGGGTTGCGCTGCTCTGACAGAGTCCCGCGCTCCATGCCGCGAATTCCACCACTAATGTAACAAGCCGCTGCTAAGGCGCAAGCGGGATATTGCGTTTGCGGAATATGCTCTACGAACTCCATCGCATTAAGATGAACCCCCAAGCCTCCTGCTGGGGTAACAACAGGAATTCCGCGTTTCACGAGTGCATTAACCATATATTCTATGAATTCAGGACTTTGGCGAATATAATCCTCATCCATCGTCTCTTCTAGACCAATCGTTATGGCCTCCATCTCGCGAACCGACATCCCACCATAAGTCAAAAAACCCTCGTACATCGCGACATGTCCGCGAAGCGCGCGGTACATCGATTCCTCCCGAACACAAATACCGCCGCCGCGCGCAAAACCAAGCTTCCTAGCCGAAAAATATATAACGTCACAACAATCCGCTATCGCTGCGGTAATTTCGCGTATGCTCCAATCCTTACACTCCTCTTCACGGCGTTTAATAAAGAACAAATTATCCGCCAAAAGACTAGCATCAAGTACCAGCGGTAGACCGTACTCCACACAAATATCACGTACGCTGCGCAAGTTCGCCAGTGAGAAGGGTTGCCCACCGATAAGATTGGTTCCCGCCTCCATCCGAACAAAGCAGATATTCTCACGTCCTTGCGACTCGATCTCCTCGCGCATCATTTTGAGATCCGCATTACCCTTAAAGGGATTATTGCTTCTAACCTCGATCCCTTCGGGCGCCATACACTCGCAAATAGTTGCCCCCTGCGAAACTAAGTGCGCCTTCATCGTCGTGAAATGGTAATTCATCAAGCAGCACTGCCCCTCATTCGAGAGCCCCAAACATATAATGTTCTCTGCCGCCCTACCCTGATGCGTTGGCAAAAAATATTTCATTTTAAACAGTTCTTCTAGCTTCTTTTGCAGGCGAGTAAACGTGGTCGAGCCCGCGTATGCGTCGTCCGCCGTAAACATGGCTGCCTGTTGTTTATCGCTCATCGCGTTTACACCCGAATCCGTTAGCATATCCAGGTAAACATCCTTGTTTTGCAACAAAAAAGTATTAAAACCTGCCTCGCGTATACTGCGTACACGCGCCTCGACTGGCAAAAGCTCTAGCTTCTGTACAATACGAACCTTGTGCATCTCAAGGGGAACATTAAGATCTGTATAAAATTTAATCTTCGACATTTTAATTTCTTTATAGCCGCTCCAAGGCCATGAACTAGAATTACTTTGCGGTTTTGCGCCTAAGGGCTTCTACCATCCGATAAAAAAACCGCCTTACCGCTAAAGTAGGCTCTCATTTTTTGCTGGGGCGCTGCCCCAAACCCGCTAAGGGCTATCGCCCTTAGTACCCATTCTTATACGTAGTGTTTTGATTTTATTGACTTTATTCTATTCGCTCGCCTGACTTTCCTTAGTTTACGCTATATTTTTTGACTGCTTTTACATCAAAGATAGCGTCTTTAATGGATCCAAAATTCGCTTACACTATGCATAAGCGCACAAGCGACGTATCTTGTACAAAGTTTTGCTACTAAGCAAGTGATTTGTACAGAACTAAAATTTGAAACCCAAGACCAAAGAGCTTTGGTTAAAAATTTAATTTTACAACACGACGTCATCTTGAAGCATAGTGAATGCTCGTGTGCAAAAGCAAAAACTTAGAAGTTGGATTAAATGAAAATAACGACCGTAAAAACCATAGTTCATGCAATAAAATGGTAGAAAATAAATTTCTTTAGGCAAAGGAGCTACAAGGAAAACAATCTTTCTTGTGCAAAAAACGGGTTTTCCCCCGCGCAACGTTTCTGTCTTTAAAAACAACGAAAACAGAATGCCCCTCCTACGAATCCGATCTATACGTAGGGCGCTGCCCCACGACTCGCTAAGGGAAACTCTGATTCATTGGGGCTACCGCCCCAAACTCCGTCCAAGGGCTTTCGCCCTTAAAACCCGTTATTGCGCCTAAATCATTGATTTTATTGACTTTATTTTGAAAACCCGCCTGACTTTCGTTGTTTTAATCATGGGCAGGTTTGAAACCTGCCCCTACTGTTTTTGCATTGCTCAGAGCTTCCTAAGGGCTATCGTCCTTAGATTTTGCATTTATCAGAGCTTACTTAAACACTAAAGCTAGGGGAAAAGGCTAAGATCGTAGTCAAGAAATTTAAAACAACGCTAGAAATCCTAAACCTAGCTACGGCAATGAGCGTGCACAACGAAAACCTATTTCATACTCGCCCATTTCAGTGAAGTATGATTCCCGAACTGATGAGACCAACTGATTTGCACCACAGCTATAACAACCACCGCGCATAACATGCTCGCTGCCGCTATCAGGTCCCTTGGGGTTAGTTACAGTAGTATTTTGGTACTCCCGAAAAGCATAATCACTTGTCCACTCAAAGACATTGCCCACCATATCCCATACCCCTTCAGGTGACACTCCCCTTGGGAAGGCATTTACAGGCGAAGTCTTAACATAACCGTCGTGGCAATCATTCTCCCCACAATTTGCACGAGCTGTACTCTCAGTCCATTCCACTCTATCACATAAACCCTTAGCATTGGTTGGACACTCACTCCCCCATGGAAAGCGGCGAGATCCCGAACCTCTAGCCGCGCGCTCCCATTCCGCTTCAGTGGGTAAACGTCCCTTTGCCCACTCGCAATACTTTACCGCATCAGCCCAAGTCACACTATTAATTGGGTGTAATTCCAATCCTACTTTATTATAAGTGCTATATTCACCTAATATTCTACACACACCCGCATCTACGCACAATTTGTATGCAGCTGCGGTTACTGGATAGCGATCTATTTCGTAGGCAGCCAACACAACCCCATGCGGTGGTTCTTCGTTTTGTCCCCCAACATCGTCTAATAAAGACCTCCCCATCGAAAAACTCGTCTCATCACCCCGAACGGGTATGCGCACACGATCTTGTGTTCCACAATCTGGGCCGACCCAAGTAAGTGGACAACTACAAACATTCACCGCAACACAACTACCACCGTTTTGGCATGTGGGGTAACAGATCGCTACACTACAATCACTCCCCGTCCACCCCGTCTCACAGCTACACTTATTTGGGGTGACGCAGCTACCATGCACACAGGGATTCACGCAAATCGCGGTACTGCAGTTATGCCCCTCCCATCCTGAAGCACATTGACAAGTATCGGGTGCTGAGCAAACGCCGCCATTAAGGCATTCTTGGCTACAAACCGCCTTACATTCTCCCTCAATACAATCATAGCCAGTCTCGCATTTTTCGCCTTTCCCCTCCTCAACGCAACCACCACAGTTATGTATATTTTTACTAGGATCAATACATGAGTCACCACAAGGAATGGTTGAACCTCCACACGTAGCTCCACAAATCCCTTCGCTGCAACGTTGACCTTGCTCACAAATCTTCCCCCTACCATCAGCAACACAACCACCACAGTTCTTATTGTCGGTTGTGGGATCAATGCAGCTATCGCCACATACTTCAGAATTACCAACACAACTAAGTTGGCACACCCCATTAACACATGCTATGTTCTCGCCACACTTTTTACCACTCCCATCATAAGAACAGCCACCGCAGTTATAGGCATCTATATAGACATCCGCACATTGACCAACGTTTAAGCGCGATATACAAGCTTCGAAGGGCTCTTGGCATTCTTCACGACATGCGTAATAATACACTGCTCCTTCTACGGATTGCGGGCGTCAAACATCACCCTCTAAGCACTTACCAACCCTCCTCGCGTAATTCTGATCATCCAGCACCTCACACCTCCCCGCTTTCATCATCTCATCAAAGCGGCATGATTCCATTTCCTCAGGGCAGCATCTGCTATCACGTGGCGGACATAAACCATCACTTCCTTTGGTGTAATTCAAAAAGTTTTCGGTGCTACAAGCCAAAACTCCAACGGCGGCCAATAGCGTAAATATAAGCATACGACATGCTTTCTTTTCTCTTACATTCCAGCACATAACAGCCTCCTTCGAGCTTGCAAACAAAGAGCTACATGGAGCACCCAGCACCATCTTATGCCTCAAGCACTCGTATTCGCTGTTTCATCATAATGATATGAGAGCCGTTACGCAAATTCCAGCAAAAAAATGGTTTTGCCCAAGTCTTAGACTTGCCACTACAACACTAAAGAAGTTCAACACCGTCGCTTCGGAAGCGATACGCAGGTCTGAAGCTGCTTGAGGGGTGGCCGAAACAAGCAAAACTAAAGATAGCCCACATCCGCAGTGGGCATGCCCATACCAGGCACACTTGTGCTTAAGACATGCAAAGAAGAAAAAAACCGTCCATCTTTCAGGCGAATAGATTTGCGCAATCGAACACAAGCCGCGCAAGTGCAGCATAGAACTAGTCGGAATTGTGAGCATTGGCAAATCCGCGCACGACGCAGGGTTAACGTGTATGGGGATACTTCCACCGCAAAAGTAAAAAACAAAACTTTGCATTCAAAAAACAAAACTTTACATTCATCAGAGCATCCCCAAACTCTCACACCCTCGCTATTGTTGAGAAATGAGATCGGGTAGGAGGCTACCCATTATTTGAGTAGCCGTCCTCCCACACCACCGTACGTACGGTTCCGTATACGGCGGTTCCCTTT
>JBBAEA010000106.1:0-12507 GCA_041656175.1 Bradymonadales bacterium
GGCGCTTGCAAACGTTATTTTTTAGTTTTTGTCTTGACAATCAAGACGGTATCTCCGCGGGGACACCCCGCGACGCCCCGTCCAGTTTTTGGCGAAACAGGACTTTGCGCTCGTTCTACCCACCTTTGTACACCAGACCGACTTAAGCCACTTCAAACTGCGTGCTACGCGGAAAGTTGACAAGTTTGTAGCGCCTCAATACTTTGGGCGAGCTTGCAGTCTTGTGCAGGAGCTGCGCCTTTATGCCTATTTTCTTCACAAACGACGGCTTGCAGCGAAATGAAACGCTAGCAACAAAGAAGTGTCAGCAAGAGTGAATACAAAAAAGGAAAACCGCATACACCGCGCCGTTACTAGCCTCGGGCATGGCTTCACTGGCCACATTGAGGCGATTGGGCAGTTTTTTATTTTGCTGGGTCAATTTTTTATTGCCACTTTTCGCCCACCCTACCGATGGAAGCTCCTATTACAACAAATGGAGTTTGTCGGTTTTGGCTCACTTTTCATCATCATTTTAACAGGTTTTTTTACAGGCGCGATTTTTTCCTATCAATCCGCCTACGCCTTTGGGCTCTTTGGCGCAGAATCACTGGTCGGTTCAACGGTTGCTATCGCTGTTTGCCGCGAGTTGGGACCCGTGTTAACGTCGCTAATGGTAGCGGGGCGCGTCTCATCTGGAATGGCGACTATCTTAGGAACCATGCGAGTGACCGAACAAATTGATGCCATGAAAACGATGGCCGTTGACCCCGTCCAATATCTTATTGTTCCAAGAGTTTGGGCATGCATCTTGCTAATGCCTGTTCTCACCGCTATTTTTGATTTCGTCGCCATCCTCGGCTCCTACATCGTAGGCGTTGGGATGCTCGGCATAGAGTTTGGTGCCTTCGACTCGCAGATTGAAGCCCTTTTGGAGCCCTCCGATGTAACGGGTGGCTTAATAAAAGCACTAATTTTTGGGCTAATCGTTAGCTTTATAGGCTGCTATAGAGGTTTTTACGCCTCTGGTGGCGCCAAAGGCGTTGGTGAGGCAACCACTGCATCTGTGGTCTCTGCTTCCATTTTAACTCTACTCATCGACTACTTCCTTACCGTGCTCATTTGGTAGACCTGATAATTCACAAAGTATGCAAAAGGTACTAACCCCGTTCAAAGTTGGACTAGTCGTTTTACTCGGCATAGTCTTTAGCATCGTCATGATCGTCAAGTTTACTTCAAACTGGGGACAGAGCGATGGCAGCTATATGTTACATGCATACTTTGACGATGTAACCGGCTTAGCCGTCCGCTCCCAAGTGAGAATCGCCGGTATACAAATCGGAGAAGTAAAATCGATTCAGCTTATACAAAATAGAGCAAGGGTCGACTTTAGTATTCGCAGCAGCGTTCAGCTTTTTGAAGGCATTCCCGAAACGCACGACTTCTACAAAAACGGTGTTAGCATCGGAAAAAACTTGTCTGGAATCCTCGGAAACTACCATCTTGAGCTCGTCAACGGGCTACAAGGCCGAATTTTGGAAGACGGCGATGAGATAAAAAATGTTATCCAAAGCTCAGGCCCCGAGGCGCTGCTCACCGACGCTGGAAAAATCATGAAGGACGTCTCCAAAGTGACCGAAACGCTCAATGTCGTTTTTGGCGGCGATGATGGGCGCAAGCGTTTTGAGGGCATGATGACTGACGTCGAAGCGACAATTCGAGGAATCAGCGAAATTACGACCAATAACACCGATAAAATCAGCGATATCCTTACTCACATCGACGATATCGCTAAGAGTTTCAGCGATTTCTCTGGAGAGGGCGTGGGTAAAGTTGACGCGCTCGTCGACCAGATAACACTGCTATCTGTGGATACACGCTCACTAGTCAATAACTTGCAGGAAAAAATCGACAACTCCTTTGACTCAGTGGACTCCTCCATGAATTCGGCCAACGATTCTTTGCAAAAACTCAATCATGCGCTCGATAACCTCGAAAAACTCACCCATAACCTCTATGAAGGTGAAGGCAGCATCGGTAAGTTACTCAAAGACGATGGGATAGCCAACGAGGCGGAATCCCTGCTCAAAGAAACGCGTGATCTCATTGCTTCGACCAAGGAAACAGTCGACTCCGCCAATACCCTCATCTCCCCCCTCTCTAATCTACAAACCGAAATATCGCTGCGAGAAGACTACATGATACGCTTTAACGCCTTTAAAACCATATTTGGCGTCAAGCTACAACCCTCAGAAAACAAGTGGTACCTCCTTGAACTCGTGATGGATCCTCGCGGAACTACCAAAACTACCACCCGACTCGTCGACTCCTCGGGCTCAACACCGACCTATGAAACTATCACTGAAACCAGCGACAAAATCAAAGTTAGCCTCCAATTCGCTGGACGCTGGAAATTCTTAGTTGGGCGTTTTGGACTTATCGAAAATACAGGCGGCGTTGGTGGGGACCTTATATTCTTCAACGATAATCTTAAAATCGCCCTCGACGTCTTTGACCTAACTACCAACAAATACCCCCGACTTCGCGCGACTGCGCTCATCTATTTCAACCTCTTCCTACCTTGGGATTGGAGCAAATACCTATTCATTACGGGTGGCGTCGATGACCCCATCAATACCAAAGCCTTTGACTACTTTGTTGGCCTAGGATTCCGCTTCACTGACAACGATCTTAAGAGCATACTCGGGGTGATGCCTAGCATTAAGTAAATGAAACCGTGCTGCTTAGAGAAACTCTCATGGATGGTTGAGTCGCTGTCCCACGCTCCGCGCCTTTTTTTCGCGTAACACATTGATTTTATTGACTTTATCTTGAGGCCTACTCCTACGCTTCATTGAAATGGCGCTAAACAACACAAACGATCAGGCTAAGCATCAGTATCAAACAAAAATATTATTCAACGTACGCTTGTTGTTGAGCAGAAGATGATTATTGCTGTTTGATGGGGCTTGCACAATATTGCGGCTCGTCTTTGTGATGCTTTTGCTAATCAGAGAAATTAAACTTTTAGGGCATAGTTAAGTATTTAGTGCGCACTGGGAACAGAGGGGGTAGGCAAAGATCACTGAGTAAAATTAGCAACAAGCGCATTTTGTGCGATGGATGAGCGTTTAGCGAATACATCGCACAAAATAATGCGATTGTTAGCGAATTTTACGAAGAAGCTTTGCCGCAGGGGGGAGACTTCCCCCCCAAAAAAGAAACGACTGTTATTTAACTTAGGTTGTATATTTAGGAATTCATCCATGCATAAAGTGATCATCGTTGGTGCAAATTTTGCTGGCATAAACGCGGCAAGAGTTCTGCTAGAAGGCGGTTGCAACGTCGTCATATACGAGCGTCAAGCCGAAATTGGCTACATGGGCGCCTCCTTCCCCCTGTGGGTAATGGGAAAAGTCAAGGAGAGGGAGCAGCTATTTCACAGCAACATCGTAGAATTAGCAGACGCGGGCGCAAAAGTAAGTACAAGCTGCGAGGTTTTAAGTATCGATTTTAGCGCTAAAAACATCACGGTACGCGATAAGTTCGGACGCGAGTTCAAGGACGATTACGATTACCTCATTCTCGCCACAGGTTCGCGCTCGCGACAATTCCCAGTCGCTGGAATGGACTTGGACGGGATTCATTACGCGAAATTTTTCTCCGATGCCAACGCTTGCGTGCAGCGACTCGCCGCACCCGAGGTAAAACGCGTAGCCGTTATAGGTGGCGGCTATATTGGCTGTGAACTGGCGGAAGCATGTAAAAAACATGGAAAAGACGTCTTATTGCTTGAAACAGATAAACAGCTTTTGCCCACGCACTTTGACCCTGAGTTTGCAGGAATAATGCAAGACCAACTAGAGCTTCTTGGCGTAAAGATTCACTTCTCGCGCGTACGCAGCTTCGTTGGCAAAAAGTATGTCGAGCAAATCGTGCACGAAAAAGGCGTAGAAGACGTACAGCTTGTTCTATTTTGTGTGGGCTTCTATCCCGTCGCAGAGATTGGCGATGAGTTGCAACGCACCATCGAAGGTTCATATATCGTTGATGAACATCAAGAAACCAACATCAAGGGTGTCTTTGCCATCGGCGATTGTTGCGCTAACTTCCACCAAATTATCGGGAAGCATCGGGCGAGTTTTTTTGCCTCAAACGCTATGCGCACCGCCCATATTGCGGCAAGACGTATACTGGGTAGGGATGTTAAAAATCCAGGCTCCCAAAACTCTAGCGTTGTGCTTATCGACAAACTGTACCTAGGCTCCACTGGCATTACCATGCGCAAAGCAGAGGAACTCAAGATTGAAGTTGGCTACAGCGATTTTACAGGAAAACAGTTTCCCGCCTTTATGGCCGTAGACAACCCCGATGTAAAGTTGCGCCTTTTGTATCGCCTAAAAGAGCGCGTGCTCGTAGGCGTACAAATAGCATCGCAATACGACATCTCATCGGCGCTGAATTACTACTCACTTGCGATACAAGAGCGCCTGAGCATCGAAGAGCTTTCGCTCATGGATCTCTTTTTTATGCCCCACTTCAACCACGCCTACAACTACCACATGCTCGCCGCGCTCGGCGCAAGTTAATATAGGATAATTGCCATGAAAGTTATTATCATCGGACTTAACCACGCGGGCTGCGCTGCAGCGCGCACCATACTCAACCTAGGTGGCTGCGAATTAAGCATCTACGATCGCAACCGCGAGATAAGTTTTTTATCCTGCGGTATGGCGTTGTGGATCGGTGGCCAACTAGCGAGTGGCGAGGGGCTGTTTTATGCACATGCCAAAGACTTTGAAGATTTAGGGGCTAAAGTTTATGTAGATCGAGGCATTGAATTCATCGATTTTGATAAAAAACTCGTCAAAGGTCTTCAGCCCAACGGCGAGCCTTTTTACGAAAAATACGACAAACTCATTTTAGCCACAGGCTCAAAAACACGTCCGTTTAACGTTTTGGGCGCCGATCTCGAAAACGTTGTTGGCACCAAATTTTATCGCGACGCAGAGAAAGCCGTGCGCATACTACGTGATCCCGAGATCAAGAACGCCGTCGTCGTCGGCGCGGGCTATATCGGCACAGAACTTGCGGAGGCTTGCCGCCGCCTTGGTAAAGAAGTCGCCCTCATCGACATCGCACCACGCATATTGTACACGCACACCGACGAGAAGTTCTCCCACTTAATCGAAAACCGTTTGTTAGAAAACGGAGTTAAACTTCAGATGAGCGAGCGCGTATTGAGTTTCGAAGGAGATTCGAAGGTGCGCAGCGTTCGCACCGTAAAAGGTGAGTATCCAGCAGAAATCGTGTTTTTGTGTACAGGTTTTGAGCCAGTAACCGAATTAGGACGCGGTGTCCTAAAACTGGGAAACCAAGGTGCATTTTTAGTGGATCGCAAGCAGCAAACCAGTCAAAAGGATGTTTACGCCATTGGCGACTGCGCAACAATCTACGACAACTCTATTAATGACAACAACTACATCGCGCTGGCGAGCAGCGCTATACGCTCTGGAATCATCGCGGCGCACAATGTGCTTGGGCAACATATGACTTCACTTGGTAGTCAGGGTTCAAGCGGGCTATCGATATACGGCATGCGCCTCGTGACCACAGGCTTAAGCGTAAAGATGGCCAACGACCGCGGTATCGACGTGGACTATGTCGATGTCGTCGACAAGCAGTTACCGGCAAGTCTGCGTCGTAGCGACAACCCCGATGTGCACTTACGTTTAGTGTATCGAAAAAAAGACCGCGTCATAGTAGGTGCCCAGATGGCTTCTACATACGATATGTCAGGCGGTATACACATGTATTCTTTAGCCATACAACAAGGCTTAACGCTAGAACGCTTGGCTTTCCTTGATAACTTCTTTATGCCGCAAATCGTTGGTAACAACTACTACGGCAAAGCTGCTATGCGTGCCTGTACGACATAGCATGCCATAAAAAACTCTGAATAAAATAAAGCTTTTCTTACCACGAAAAACACGAAAGACTCGAAAAGCTTTTTTACCACGAAAAACACGAAAGGCTCGAAAAGCTTTTTTACCACGAAAAACACGAAAGGCTCGAAAGTATATAACAAATCAAGCTGCTTCTATAAGACTAAAAAAGAGTTTTTCGTGTGTTTTCGTGTGTTTCGTGGTTCATAATTTAAAGACACGAAAGGCACGAAAGACCATAACAAACCAAGTCGGTTCTATAAGACTAAAAAAGAGTTTTTCGTGTGTTTCGTGGTTCATAATTTAAAGACACGAAAGGCACGAAAGTATATAACAAACCAAGTCGGTTCTATAAGACTAAAAAAGAGTTTTTCGTGTGTTTCGTGGTTCATAATTTAAAGACACGAAAGGCACGAAAGTATATAACAAATCAAGTCGGTTCCATAAGACTAAAAAAGAGTTTTTCGTGTATTTTCGTGTTTTTCGTGGTTCAAAATTTAAAGACACGAAAGGCACGAAAGCTATAATCGTGTATTTGCTTATGTTCCAAAGTTTACGACCAAGCTGTAGGGGCAGGTTTCAAACCTGCCCCTACAAACCATTTCACACAACACTCGCAACTGCTTCTTTTTTGTTGTGCAAAGCCCGACTTAGGTACTACTCAAAACGTACCACGGGATAATCCGCGCTCAAATCGTTCAAGTCGTTAACCTTTAGGCCATAGTTCGACAGCGTGTACACATAAGCGTCTTTGTCGTAAACGCCCGCAGTGCCAAAGTAAATGCGCGATCTCGTTAAGTTGGTCCACCAAACATTTACGTTTTCATGGATGAGCCCAGCGTGATCTATCATGCCTAGACGTGTAAAACCTTTGTCGGCACTTGCTTTGTAAACGAGCATGCCACTAAAAGCTTTGCCTTCAAAAGCGCTCCAGTTATATTCGTTATAAGGGATAACCAAGGTCTCGGAACCCGCATGATAACTAAAGGCATGGTGATCATACAACGCATCGCTGTAAGTATGACTGTCTTTATTACGTTGTAATAACTCATGATGTACTCGCTTGGGATCCTTCATATCGCGAACATCAAAAATTTGTAGATGTAAACCCAGAACTCGTCCTTCATCATCACTGTCTTCGCCAATTGTTAATAAATGATCATTCGATATCGGGTGTATATAACTCGAATAACCGTTAATTTTTAATTCCCCCATAATCTTGGGATCATTGGGATTAGAAAGATCCATCGTAAAGAGCGGGTCAATACGCTTAAAAGTCACTAGATAACCCTTATCTCCAAACATGCGCGCCGCATAAATACTCTCTCCCTTAGCAATATTAGTGATTTTTCCTGTTTCTTTAAGTATTCCACCCTCACGTTTAAGGACGGTCAAAGTATTGCCCGCATCTTCGTCATTCCACCAGCCTGCTTGGCTAGCCACACGCAAGTGATCGTTGTATTCGCTCAACCAAAAAGAGTTATTAACCAAGCCCGAAATCTCGCCGCTTGCTAAATATTGCGTACGACTACGCTCTGGATCCAACTTGAATTGATGGATTTGCGTAAAATGTCGTCTATTCGACATATCATTGAATACAGGGAACCAAAACCAGCTATTACTATTAGATACTAAATATATATTATTCTGTGATGCATAAAGTAGCCACGAACTATCTGCAATCGTTGTAGAGTGTATCTTTGACAATTCATCTACATTAATGGTGACAATGGATAACAACCCACTCTCTTTGGACGCCGTAGCTGGCAAGTAAAAATCATCGCAAGTTACATAATTTAACTCAGCTTTGCTCTTATCGGCATTCGTCACCGAAATCTTTGGAAACAAGGCTTCAACATCCCACGTTTTCGCTTCTTGAGCCAAATACTCACGGATCACAGGCGTGTACTTCGCAATATACTCGCGCCCTCGTTCCCAGTCCATGTCATTCTTTGCTTTGGGAGTGCCGGGGATGTCGATACTCGCGTATTTTTGTGCATCAATCGGTTGACTCGTGTGGTTTAGAGCTAGATAAAGCTGCGATCCCACTAGCCTAGCTGCAAACAAAGCGGAGGGGAATTCATAAGATTTCACAACGACAGGTTTCTTGCGATCCTTTACATTAATAAAACTCGCCCGCGTCATTTGATGCCCGCCGTAATAATAATCCCAACCATCCACTGGAGACGGATTATTATTTTGCGCCCAGTACGAAGACATTACCACCACTAGGTCGCCATACAAAAACAACCCGAGGGTGTTCTCATGCGCTCTCTCGTTATCAATGAAATCAAGCCTGCTCGCCGCTAGCATTGCAGAAGGCGGCCATACCTCAACGATATACAAGGAATTCTCATTCACAAGATAAAAATACTTGCTATCATTCTTAATGCTGTCCATTTCATCGACTCCCCCCTCCTGCACGTTCGTCGTAGTAAACTCTCCAGCATTATCCTTATCTATTTCTGGATCGCCAGGCTGCACATCATCCCATACCCGCAAATAATATCCATAACGCAGCTCGGCAATCTCTCGCGCCGCCGTGTCAAGAACATAATCCTTATAGGCCGCACAATCAGGAATCACAGTCAGCGCCGCTTCATGTTTAGTCAGATTATTTGAATCATCATAAATCCCCTCACTGTTCACGCATGAAGTCATAAACAACGAGAACAAAACCAAAAACAAAAACTGAAATTTTCGCATCACACACCTCCACATACAAACATAACGCCCAGAACTTTGCCCTGGTTATCAAAGTATAGCCCAGCAAAATCAAATATCAATACGACGTATCGACTTTATTTAAGCCAAGCGCGTGTCAACAAAATGGAATTATCATGCACGATTATTGAGCGTTTTTAGCGCTTAACGGATGCTCTAAAGCATTCGATGTTTATATTTTTTTTGTGGGGGGGGAAGTCTCCCCCTACGTGTCAACCCCGCGCTGTGCGCGGGTTTGCCACTACCCCCTCTACGGGGGTCCCGACCCCCGTAACGCCCCCACCACGGTGCTTAGAGCTAGCTTGAGAAGTCTCTGAATAGTACAAAAACTGCCAAAATTGAGTGAGCAAAAACAAAGACAAGTTAGAGGCGAGTTCAAAATAAAGTCAATAAAATCAATGCGCTACACGCAAAAGCAAGTCTAAGGGCGTTAACCCTTAACGGGACTTAGATCGCAAGCGCCATGAATCAGAATTTCTCCAAGGACTACAGCTATTTTATGCGAAGCTTTGCTCCGAACAAGAGCAGCAACTGCGTCTCGGCACTTACATAGCTTGGCTCTTAAGCTTTATTCACCTTAAACTCCTACAATGCTTTTACCCAAAAAGAATAATGTGCTACTATCATCTGTGGGGGGTTGATGCATAGGATTGGACGATGGTTGATAGTTCAAACAATTTTGCTGTTGATGAGTACCCTAGCGGTACCATTATAGCTGAAGGCTTTCGCGTCGTGTCGTTTCTGGCTCAAGGCGGCATGGCGAAAGTCTACATTGGCGAACAAATTTCGGTGAAGCGAGTTGTAGCACTCAAAGTGCTTTCTCATGAATTTAGCCATAATCAAGGCGTCGTAGAGCGCTTTAGACGCGAAGGGATATTGCTCTGCCAACTCGCCCACCCCAACACAGTCAAAGTCCACGATATGGGTATGACTATAGACAATCGCCTCTTCATCGCTATGGAGCTACTCAAGGGTGAATCTTTGGGAAGGCGTATTGAAATGGTGGGGAGCCTTGCGCCAGAGAAGGCGATTCCCATTGTTATCCAGGTGGCACAAAGTTTAAGTGAGGCACATGCCTTTGGCGTCATTCACCGCGACCTCAAGCCCGATAATATATACTTAACCACAGTGCCCGAGGACTTCGTCAAGGTGCTAGATTTCGGTATCGCAAAAATACGCGATGACGGCGAGGAAACGACTGAGCGACTAACGCGACAGGGAACCGCCCCGGGAACACCAGAGTATATGAGCCCTGAGCAAGCACGAGGCCATGAACTTGATGGGCGCTCCGATCTCTATTCTCTTGGCGTGGTACTCTACGAGATGCTCGCTGGACAACCTCCGTTTAGCGAATCGACATTTTTAGCTACCATACTAATGCACGTCCAAGCACCACCACCTCCGCTTCCAGAGCATATACCGCTTGACCTGCGCAACTACATCATCAACCGTTTGATGGCCAAAGACCGCAATTGCAGGCCACAAGACGCACAAACCTTTGTTCAAGAGATCACTGAACTTGCCCAAAAAACACGAATTAAGGGCTACTTTTCGGAGGAAGTTGGCAAAAAACAAGTTGAACTGAACCAAGCTAAGGCAGAAATCGAAAAGCTTCGCTCCCAACTCGCCAAAACCCAAGCAGAGCTGCTACGCTCTACCGATTTACCCGTTGTCGATTTTAGCGAAAGATCACTAGATATCGCAAAACCTATGACTCCGCCGCATATCGCTGCTCCACAACGAGCAAGTCACGGCGCTTCGTCGCCGCCAATTTCTATGTCGCCACCATTACAGAGACCCATTTCAAGGCCAGTACCGCACCCACCCTCGCAACACGTTTCTAGGCCATTTGTAGCGCCTGTTGCGAAGCCTGTAAGCACACCTCCACGCAATCTTTGGCCAGATGCACACGGCGTACAACGCCCGCTGGGACAAGCTAGCCCTATGAAAGAGGATAGCTTTGACGACAACTACGATAACGAGCCTAAGCTCGTACAGTACCCCGCGATAAAACCTAGTCTTCCCAATAACGACGGCTGGGGCAAAGCATATGAGAACGCGCCCAACGATGCTTGGGCAAGAAGCGAGGAAGCCAGGTTTCATCATGAACAGCATAGTCGCACAAGCTCATCGTGGGGCAAGGACGAAACGCATTACGACGAAATCGTCGCTCCAGAACCCAGACGAAGCGTCGGTACAGAATCCGTATCTTCGCAGCAAAACAAGGCAGTTCGCCCCCCGCACGCGACGCGTACACGACAAGATTCCTCTGGAGCTTTTAGTGCCGTTAGCTCGCACGCCGCAAGACAAGCACCTGGGTCGCGCAAACCAACGCAGGATGACGCAACAGCTTTTTCGAATCTTAGAGTCGATGAGCGCGCAGCACTCCAGAGTCCCAAAAACCCGCTAAGCGGGAAAAATTACAAAACGATGAGCTTCCATGACAAGCAGACCGCTTTTATGACTTATGCTCAACCAGTAATCCAAATGATGGGACCAGAGCGGACAAAAGATGCACTCTTTTTAGCCATGGGCGTGTGGAATGCAACAGTACGAAGCTCAAATCCATTAAATGAATTGGCCGATATGATCGGTGGCAGGAATGACTTAGAGCAGTTCTTTAAAAGCATGGTGACTCGGAAACAAAAGTTTTTTGAAGACCAACGATGGCTAATTAGCGATCTACAAGTCATTTTCGATGAAAAAGGACGACTTGAAATTAAATTCCAAAGTTAGCTAAAGGATAAGAACTTCATTTGGAGACTTTTAAGATGCAGCTCATAAAACTTGCAAGTTTTATTTTTATTGCCTCTTTACTTGCTATATTTTCTACTAGCGCGATAGCGCAGCTGCCTTGTAAAGCATTTGAAGCCCCAAAACAGATTGGCGCAGTTACATCTGCATACTTAGACGAAATCAGCGGTTTAGCCACTAGTAAGAAAAACAACCGTTTAGTTTGGGCTCACAACGACTCGGGCGATGGCGCGAACCTCTATCTACTCAACCTAGAAGCAAAATTACTTGCGCGATATACGATCAAGAATAGCCCAGTTAAAGACTGGGAAGATATTGCCATAGCCCCCTGCAGCGCTGATTCTGCGAAATCTTGCATATATATTGCTGATATTGGTAACAATTCGTTCAAAAGAGATGATTTGCGTATTATTGTTGTTGAAGAGCCTGAAGTTTTAGACGAAACCGTTGATAAACCACAAGAGCTTGAGCTAGCTCAGATCATAAACTTCTCTTATCCTGAAATCGCCGATTTAACTGGCGAAGCATTTGTAAACCCAGATGCCGAGAGCTTAATGGTTCACCCACAAAGCGCCGAGATCTATGTTGTTTCGAAGCAAACTAACGGAGGTGTTAGCGTGCTTTACGAAATCCCGCGGCCAAAGAGTGATGAAAAAGTACTTGCCGTTGAGTTGGCAAGATTTACATTCAGTGACTTATTTTTAATGGGCGCAACGACGGCTGCTGACTTTTCACCTTTAGGGATCCATTATGCGGTGCGAACCTATTGGAACGTCTACGAATACGATCTATCTACGGGGAAAAGTGTCGCAGAGGCTTTTGTAGAACCACAAAAAGTCTTCGCTATACCAGTTACACTCGAAAAACAAGGTGAAGCTTTAGCTTATGCTAGTGATGGAAAGTCTTTGCTTTCGATTGCCGAAGGACTGGGGGCTAAATTACACTATCACGCTTGTATACCACGAGATCCCGACCCAAATCCCGACCCAGATCCTGATCCCGATCCTGACCCAGATCCTGACCCAGATCCTGATCCCGATCCTGACCCAGATCCTGACCCAGATCCTGATCCCGATCCTGACCCAGATCCTGACCCAGATCCTGA
>JBBAEA010000107.1:0-12422 GCA_041656175.1 Bradymonadales bacterium
TTAAAAGACTGCTTTCTTTGGGGAAGGGGGGTACGGGGGGAAACATCTTTTCTTTGGTACAAAGAAAAGGGTTTCCCCCCGTGCAAAGCTCTCGAGTGCTGACTTAAATTTATACGTGAAGGCGCTTTGGTTTTTGACGACACTCAAACTTGCTGAGTAAGTTTTTCTTCCCCCAAAATGGCGTTTTTTTAAGCTATGGTTGCGCTAACTTTATTTATATCGCCATAAATCCAATTTTATTTGTTTCTAAGCTTTTGCTTTTTTACAATAGCTATCGTTTTGCTTAAAAAACCTCGTTTTGCGAAGTTTAATTCACTGTTTTCGTTCGTGCCATTGCGCATCGTTTATGAAAATGGCTGTGGTGAACTTGAAAATTGGACAGATGGCTAGTCTCGGGTAAATTCGTTGATGGCGGCGAATGCTGATTTTTCCAAAAAAGCGACATGGACAGGAGTCTGGAATGAGTAAAGAGCGGCAAGCGGAGATTTTGGAGCTACCTACTAGCGAAGAGAGCGACAAGTCGATGGCGCGGCGAGTGATTTTGGGGCGAAACACTGTAGAGCGGTACGTCGAGCGGCTAGAGAACGCGGCGCAGCACCTCAAAATGGGACCAGAAGCGGCGGAAATCTATTGCGCTCTAGCGGAGCTGCGCGATGGCCTCATTGAAAACAACCTATCCCAGGCTCTTAGTTACTACACTAAAGCCGTCGACGCCTTCTCACTGAGCAGGCCAGCGAACCTTGGTATGCGTCGCATCGCACGTGCTCGTCGCGAAGCCGATGTTGTCGTCAAGAGTTATGAGAGAGAGCTACTGAATGCGTCGGAGCAGCGCAGCTATGCGCTTAAGACTGGGCTAGCGCGTTGTTACTTGCAACTGGAGAACAAAAGCGAAGAAGCTTTATCCTTACTCCAAAACGAGAAAGCCCTAGTCGAGGACTTGGACAGCGACTCTCAGACGGCCGACGGCCACAGTGAGCAAGAACAGCTTGTCGATTTTGACGTAGAGCGCTTTTTCTTAATTGAGGATGCGCTTTGGGCAAAGGGAGATTGGGATGCTTATGAGCAACATCTGCGCGAAGCGTTGTCGGCGCAAACGACGGCTAGCGATTTCTCAAAACTCATCGAAACGCGACTCTTCTTTTTATATCGCTATATCTTAGCTGACGAAAAACAAAGCGATCTCCTCTTTGAACACTTGGCCAAAAAAGATGAACTCGACCCTGAACTCGTTGAGTATCATTTAGAGATTGCGGAGCGAAAAAATAATAGAGACGCCGTAGTCGAGATCTTATCGAAAGCGCTTGATGCGCCTGCTTGCAAAGAGTACCGTGCGCTTTATCGGCTCATCTTGGCCAACGTCGTTCATTACCAATACGAGGATCTTGGTCATGCGGCGAACATATTGCGAGACGGCGTAGAAGAAGAACCAGACAACGCTTTGCTTGTCAGCGAGTTATTGGCACTGCAGCAAGAACGCGGTGACAAGGAGGCTTTGTTGCAGGCACTGACGCTCGGTCTAGATAGTCTTGAGACCGCAAACGCCAAAGCGCAAGCGCTCTACAAAATTGCGTGCATACTGCGCGATGAGCTTGAACAGGATGAAGCGGCGCTAGAGCTCATTGTTGAGGCAAACGTTATTTGCCCAAGCCACGGTCCAAGCTTGCTCCTACTCAAAGAGCATTACCGCAAAGAGGAGCTTTGGTCCGAACTAGCCGAACTCTACGAGCAGGAACTACATTACGCCAAGATAAACGCGCTGGAAGACTACAGCCTCGAAGTCTTCATCGATAAGTTATCGCAGTTGGCCGAAATCTACGAATACCGCTTGGGTTATCACCTCAAAGCGTTTGGAAGCTACCAGCAGTTGCTAGCGCACAAAGCCGACGATCTTGCAGCACTCAAGGGTGCAGCGCGCATGACGGCGTCGATAGGGAACTGGACCGAGCTCTTGCAACTCTATGCCAAAGCAGAGAACTGCACACAAGATAAGCGCGAGCATGTCTACCTTTTGGAGCGCATCGCCGATATCGCCGAGAACTACCTCAACGACGATGACACGGCCTGCACCGCACTAGAAGCCGTTATACTCTTAGAGCCGCAACGCCAAAGCGCTATTACGAACTTAGCCCGCATTTACTGGCGCCTTGAGCGATACGAAGAGCTGATCAAACTTAACGACGCGGAAGTCGAGTTTGCGGGTAGCGCCGAGTACAAAGCAACACTCCTGTGCGTTAGTGGAGACATCGCGAGGGAGAGACTCTCCAACGAGATGCTGGCCATACAATATTTTGAACGCGCCCGAGCGCTGGATCCCAAATCGCGTAAGGCCAACGAAGCACTACTGGATTGCTACGAAAACCAAGAAGCTTGGGAAAAGATCCTACAACTGCTCAAAGCACAGATCGAAGTTTTAAGCGACGCTAGCCTCAAGTGTGCGAAGTTGCACCGCATGGCCGAGATCTATGAAAACTACATCGACGAACCCGAAAAAGCGATCGACTCCTACGAGCGCTGCTTGGAGCTCAAGCCTACGGATCTCATCGCGCAAGCTGCGCTACTTGAGCACTACAAGAGCGTGAACGACTACAACGCCGTAATCCGCATTATGATGTCACAAGCCCAAGCGCAGGATGAAAACAGCGACAGCCCGTTGTGGCTCTCACTCTTTCGCATTGGCCAGATCTACCAGTTTAGGCTGCACAACAACGACAAAGCAAGCGAGCTCTACCAACGGGCATGCAACGAGAACCCCGATCATTACCTTGTCTTTAAGAGCTGCTACGAACTGCAAAAAACTTGTAAAAACTGCGATGAACTCCAATCGTTTTTACTCCAAACTCTCGAAAAATGCAGCAACGACGCCGTTAAATCTGCCATCTACTTAGCCCTAGCAGACATCGATCTCGCGCAGCTAAAAGATGACGACTCCGCCCTAACCCGCGCGAGCGCTGCACTGCAAAGCGCTGAAAGTATCACTGGCTACAAGCGCATCTACAGCAATATCTTGGCTCCCGCTTATGCACAGCAAGGACGCTGGACAGAGCGCCTTTTACTCGCAAGCGCCGAACAGCAATGCGATGAAGAGCAAAAACACGGACTGCTCGGCGCCATCGCCCTGAGCTTCCCACCCGAAATTCGAGAGCGCGCCCACGAGATCCTTTGCGGCCTTGAGCCCAACGACGAAACACGCATGCTCTGGGCCAGTCTTAGCCCCGCGCAGCGACCAAGCATACACCGCGTTCACGCCGATTTGCTTACAGGTTCCAGCCACGACGCCCAAGATTTGCGGCGCTGGGTTAGTATTCAAAAACTTCTAGAGGGCAAAATCAGCGACCCCACCCAAGAGCTGCTCCCCGATGATCGCGACGAAAACATGTCTTATCGCCCTGATCTGGAACTGCTAGCCTCGTACTTTGAAATCTTTGAGAAGTGGCACAAGCTCCTTGAAGTGCTCAGTGTACAAGAAGAAAATACACGAAACGAGCAAGAACGCATTCAAGTCATTATACAACGAGCTTGGATCTTAACGAAAATTCAACAACCCCAAGAAGCCCTCAAATCTATACAAGAAGCCTGCGTCGCCTGCTCCTACGCCAACCCCATGCGTCTATCGCTCTACGACTATCTCAAGCAACAAGAAGACTGGGACTTCCTCGTCGAGCAAATCCGACAACACATCATCAACTGCGATGACCCCAGCCTCAAGTCTGAGCTCTGGCAACGACTCTCCGAAATATACGACGTCGGTCTTGACAAACAAGATGAGTCACTGCGCTGCCTAGATCAAGCCTACCGCGAGGACCCCAAAGACGGAAAACTGCTAACCGCTATCGCCCAATTGGCCGGTAAAATTGGCGAAATTGCCATCGCAAGAAGAGCGCTCGATGACTATTTACAGTTCCACCAGCCATCGGTCGAAGAACAAATAAAACTGGCTCCAAAGATGCTAGAGCTGCATTTTATGCATGAAGGCGGAAACAAAGCCGAAGTATTGATGTATTTTGAGCGACTTGCCGTACAATCGGCGGATGCCAGAGAGATTCTAGAAGTGCTCGCGAAATGCCACGCCATCGCGGGCGACCCCGCAAAAGCAGCCGAAATTATCCTGCGCCTCATGCGCATACCCTTTGAGAGCGAAGACATCGAACTATGGCTTATTCTCTGTGACCTCTACGCTGAAAAACTCAATCAAGCGCCAAAGGCCGAAGACCTACTCTGGAGTCTGTTCGCACGCTTCCCCGAGCGAAGCGAAATCTTCAAAAAACTCGACGCCACCTACCAAAGCCGCGAAGAGCGCAGAATCTTAGTCGAAAACATCAAAACCCACATCAACGATGGCGACGCTTTTAGCAAACAACCCGAACTTGCCCGCAAATACCTCGGTTTTGCCGCACAAATACTAGGTTCCGAACTCGGAATTTGGCAGGAAGCCCAAGACCTGTACAGCGAGGCTATCGCAAAAGCCGAAATTCCCCAGCCAGACTTAGTGAAAAACCGCGCTTACGCTCGCTGTCGCATACCTGGCGAAGCAAAAAGTGCATACGCCGAATTTAGCGAATTGATCGTCACTAATCCATTTGACGAAGACATCATCCGCGCGGCCATCGAGATTTGTCGACGCAACGAAGCCATCGACCGCGAACGCATACTGCAACAAATCGCCAAAACCTTCATCCCCGAACGCGGCATACACCTAGAAAACCAACCCGTTCGCCCAAAAGTCGACATCAACCGCGCCATCCCCGCCGCCGTTCTACAAAAACACCTCATCGACCCACAACTAGCCCTCGTTCAAGAACTACTCCACGAAGCCCTCCCCATACTCGACTCCCTATTCAAGGAACAACTCCCCAGACGCTCCCTACTCGGCGGTTCTCGCACTCGCAGCCCCGAAATTCAAGCCCTATTCAACTCCACCACCGCCGCCCTAAACCTCGGAAACGTCCGCGTCTACCTCGCCCACGACAGCTCACCCGTCCCCATGGTCTTCGACAACCCCAACGCATTTTGGCTCCCCACCGACCACTGGGAAGGCGCGAGCGAAGCCGAAAAGCGACACTGGGCCGCCTACGCCTCTGGCCTACTCTGGACTAGCCTCAGCCGCGTCGTTCACTACGATATGAAAGAGCTCTGGCATACCCTCGACGCCGCATATTACCTAACCAACGCCAACTGTATCCAAGAACGAAACGCGCTAAGCCTCGATTTCGCCGAACGCATCAAATCCCCTTGGCTGCGCCGCGAACGCAAAGAAATTGCCCGCATCATCGACGAAACCACGCCCGAAAAACTCCCGCTCAACTCCGCCCCCGCTTGGAAAACCGCCATCTACGCCACCGCCGACCGCGCCGCCCTCCTATTCTCAGGCGATCTCTCGACCTCCTTCACCGCCCTACTCGCCGCCGAAGTCTGGGACAAATCCCGCATGGACCGCCAAGCCCTACTCGAACGACTCCAAAAATCCCCCCGCCTGCAGGCACTCATCCGTTTCGCCCTCTCCGACGACTACTTGCAACTTCGCTATTACGCTGGACTTGCTGCACGACCCAGCGAAATCAGCGGATAAACTCGGTCTTGATAAAATAAAATTTCCCCCTTTTCTTGAAGGGGGGCAAGCATGCCCCCCTACGCGCGGGCTTCCTCGCTGAATTCGACAATTCACGCTTTATTTTGTGCGATGTTTCGCCTATTCGGCGAACCATCGCACAAAATGCGTTCATTGCGAATTCCGCTCGGCGATCCCGCGCTACCCCCCCCCCACGAAAAAGCTTGCCTTTCATACAGGTGAATTTGTACTCTTGGGACTAGCACTCAAAGCTAAGCCCAGCGACAAGGCCTCTGGAATCCCTCTTTTCTTGTAATGTTCGCTAACATGTATAAAAGCGACATTAAGGATGCTCTGATTAATGCAAAATCAGTCCTAAAAAAGCTAATGAAAGTTAAGAGACTTAGGTGAGTCTTCAAAATAAAAGTCAATAGAATCAATTCCCTACACACAAAAATGGGTTCCAAGGGCGAAAGCCCTTGGACGGGGTTTGGGGCGGTAGCCCCAATTAATCAGAGCATCCTTAAAGCACAATATCTGCTGCGCAGCGAAAACCGATAGTTGTTTTACCACGCTCAAACGATGACTCGTAGCTGCGGCTAGTTGTGCGCAATCGATATCCCCAATCACCCCAGGAACCACCGCGAATAACATGTCCCAAATTGCTATGCTCGGGGTCCGTCGGATTCGTCACGGGATCGGCGCTATAATCTCCATAAAAATCATTTACCCACTCCCAAACATTCCCAGCCATATCATATAAACCATCAGGCGACATTCCCAATGGGAACTGATCCACCGGCGATGTAGCATCATAACTCTCATAACAGTCGTCCCAATAACAGTTTGCCTTGGCTGTGTTGTACTCCCAATTTTCTTCGCAACCCGACAACCACAATCGAGGACATCCATTCCCCCAAGGGTAGCGAATCTGCTTCTCCCCCTTAGCTGCGCGCTCCCACTCGGCTTCAGTGGGTAAACGCCCACCTGCCCATGTACAATATGTCTTTGCTTGCTCCCAACCTACGCAGTTTATAGGATATCTCTCTTTCGCTAATTCCCCGTATGTACAGTGTTCACTCGTAGCGGGCACTTCACATGCTCCCGCATCGACACATCGTTTATACGAAGCCACCGTCACCAAATAGCGATCTATTTTATAAGCACTCAACGTGACTTCGTGCACAGGTATTTCAGAGTCTATGAAATGTGTAACGCCATCTTCAGGCGCACCCATCATAAAGCGCGTAGAATCTCCTGTTGCTGGAATTCTGATGCGTTCTGGCGTCTTGCAATCGTCTCCCAGCCAATTAGGCGGACAAGCGCTGCATTCATTAACAGCTACACATCGTTGACCATTTTCACAGCGAGGGTCACATAAGGGTCTAACGCAAGTATTCCCAAACCAACCCGCAGTGCAGCTGCAAACATTGGGCTCCGTACATGTCCCACCATTTTGGCAAACAAATTCACATATTGCTGTTTGGCAGTCATCCCCCGTCCAAAGATGGTCGCAAGTGCATGTATTTGGCGCTGTACACGTTTTATGCGCTCCACACTCAGGATCACAAACAGGCGTCAAGCATGTCTCGCCGCTCCAGCCCGCGGCGCAGCTACAAACATTGGGCGCCGTGCATTTACCACCATTATTGCATGCCTTATCACATATCGCCGTCTTGCAATCGCTACCCGTCCAACCCATGTTACATTGGCACTCATTCGGAGCTATGCAACTTTGATTTTCCCCGCAATCGGGCTTGCATACTGGCTCTTCACACGTCTGGCCTGTATAAAAAGGGCTGCATGTACATACATTTGGCGACGTACATGCGCCGCCGTTTCGACATACAAAGGCACAAACAGGCTTCTTGCAATCATTTCCAATCCAGCCATCTTTGCATTTACACACATTAGGGGCGATACACTCCTGATTCTCGCCACAAGTCGGGTCGCAAACGGGTATCTCGCAAGTAGCACCTTCCCAGCCCTCGGCACATGTACAAACATTGGGAGTCAAGCAAATGCCGCCATTTTTGCACTCTACTTCGCAGACCGAAATATCACAATTGCTTCCTTCCCAACCTGCACGGCAACCACATACTTCAGGTGCCGTACAAACTCTATTTCCCGTGCATTCGACATTACAAATCGGCAGATCACATCGCTCTCCCTTCCAGCCTGCTTCACAAACACATTGATGGCTTTCAGAGCATGTTCCGTGAACACAGGCGGGTGTACAAACTGCTTTATCACACATTGTGCCAGTCTAAGTGTCCGTGCAATTATAAGTATTTGGTGCCG
The DNA here is from genome assembly GCA_041656175.1 of Bradymonadales bacterium. Lineage (GTDB taxonomy): Bacteria > Myxococcota_A > Bradymonadia > UBA4248 > UBA4248 > JBBAEA01. Next base: position 7,847 of record JBBAEA010000107.1, read on the forward strand.
TACAACGACCACCATTTTGACAGCTAAAGTTGCAGATCGCTGTGTTACAAGTAGGGCCAATCCAGCCTTCTGCACATGTGCAAACATTTGGCGCAGTACAAATTCCAGAATTTAAGCATTCCCTAGTACAGTGCGGTTTACACACCCCATCCACACACTGATGCCCATTTGCGCAGCCGACTCCTTTACCTTCCGCAGCACAACCTCCGCAATTTAAAGGATCATTGTAAGGATCAATGCAGCCATCACCACATTTTTCATGACCATAGCTGCATTCACTCTTACAGGAGCTGTTACTACAACGCAAGCCTGCTTCACATTTTTGGCCAGAGCCCTCTGCTACGCAACCACCGCAGTTCATATTATCGGTTTGCGGGTTAATACACACTCCCCTACAACTGATCATCGGATACATACACGTCATCAAACAACTGCCACCACTACACGGAACCCCAGGCGCACAGCGATAGCCAGAACCCTCAAGAACACAACCACCACAGTTATTACTATCGATTAATGTATTTACACATGTACCGCCACAACTCACCGTCGGCACTGGACAAGATAACTGGCACACACCGTCTACGCAAAACGCTCCTTCTTCGCATTTTTCACCTTCGCCATCGGCGACACAGCCACCACAATTCATAGGATCGCTTTGGGTGTTTACACAGGTGCCACCACAACTCACCGTCGGCTTCGGGCACAACAACTTGCACACACCATCTATACATGTCAAACCTCGCTCGCAACGTACACCTTCACCATCAGCTACACAGCCCCCGCAATTATCTACGTCAGTCTTCGGATTAATACATACTTCATCACAACTTAGCATCGGCGATGCACACGCGAGCTTACACTTTCCCTCTATGCACGAAACGCCCTCAGAGCAACGTCTTCCTGTTTCATTATAAAAACAACCCCCACAGTTCACATTATCTGAACTCGTATCCACGCAAATGGCATCATAATTTGCATCTAAGCACGCGCTTTGGTACTCCGCACAGCGATCTCGACACGCATACACAATCGCGTCATCCCCCAAAGTCAATGGCCGACAAATCCTGTCATTCGTACAACGACCAGCATTTACACCGTAATCCTTATCATCTGCCATCACACATTTACCCGCCACTCGCAGCTCAGCAACCGTGCACTCGGCCATCCCATCAGGACAACATGTAGAATCACGCGGCGGGCAAAGACTTTCTTTCCCGCTACTAAAAAATGAGCACCTCCCCCGTTTCACAAGCTGAAAGTAATGGGGAGATAAGAACAAATACATATAACAGCTGTTTTAGTCGATGTGTTTTCATAAACGTCAAGCTTCTCCAAGTACTCGTTGCAAAGCACAACGAGCGGCACAACATAACACATAAATTTGCTAAAGAAATACGTAACGCTACGGCGAGGGGAAGCTTATTGGAGTTGATCGGCGGATGGCAGTTCTTCAACTTCTGGCAACCATTCCTCAAATATGGATGTAGAATCATGGCTAAATCCGCATAATCGCCGGCTAGGTACGTAGATCTCACCATTTTCGTCATAAAGATCGGGACGATACGCGGGTGCGGATTCAGATTCGGGGACGTAGAACTGTAGCGCTTGTGCCTTGAGGCTTTCGACATACGCTTTTGCGGGACAGCAAGGTTGGAAGGGCACAGGTGTGCCGCGTTTTTCGTAGCGTTCGCGTGTTTTTTGGATCACGTCGGGGGCACATTTTCGGCGCAGCATTTCATCGATAAACCAGCGAATGGTTTTTTCATTGCTTGCACTGACGGCGTTTTGTGCACGGTGCAAGGCGCCACTGCGAGGTTTTGGAATGATGGACATGAGGTATGCACATTCTTTGAGAGAGAGGTCGGCGCTTTGTTTGCCAAAATAGTAGCGCGCGGCAGCTTGGATTCCGTAGACTTCGGGGCCAAATTCGATGACGTTAAAGTAGATCTCCATGAGACGCTGTTTGGGAATGCGGTAGACGGACTCAACAAGCCAAGTGTACAGGGCTTCTTGGAATTTGCGTGCGATGCTTTTACTGCGGTCAAAAAAGATGTTTTTGACCAACTGCATGGTGATGGTTGAGGCGCCACGGCTAAAGGAGTTTTGCGCTAGGTTTTTGGCAAGCGCAGCTTTAATTTGCAAAAGACTAAAGCCGTTGTGGGTAAAAAAGCTGCCATCTTCGGTGGTGGTGATAAGTTGAATCAGGTAGGGGTTGAGATCCTCGAACAGAACCCAATCATGATAGTGAGTACGGATATCGTCGGCACTGAGACTGGGCGTATAGATTTGCTCTTGCATGACTACGACGGGATAGATCGAGGGTGGAATGTTGATTTTGTGGGGCATGATGGCGTTTGGGTCTACAATATCATGCGCAAATCCAGTATTTAAGGCTAATATACTACGACCAACTGGAAACCGTGTGATAGAAAATTCGGGGCTGGTTTTTAAGCTCACATCAAGTTTCATGTTTTGGATTTGAGAGAGCAGGCCTTCGGCGCGGATACTGTAGCTAATATTTCCTGTGCATTCTAGGCCATCGATGGAAGAACGAACGGCCATGGGTATAGAATCCAATAGGCTTTGTGCGTTTTGCTCTGGTAGTTCTAAAAGTAATTTAAAGCTGCGATCGCCAGCTTCTTTAGTAGAGTCGGCTAAAGTTTGGCTACTCAGTGAAAAAATAAACGGAATTTGGTTTAACTTTGCAGATTTGGTAGAAAGTTCGATGTTTTCTTCGTCCATCCTAAGATTCCATTGACTATTGAAGTCGAACTCTACAGGTAATTCGGCTAGCGCTTCTGTCGCAAGAACAAAATTTCTAGCATCAATACTGAGTGTAGCCTGGGTCTCTCCGCTCTTGAGTTTGTGTTCAGCGCGTATGTTTGCGTCGATCTCTGAGTTCTGGAGTTGAAAGTTGTTGAGCAGCTTTTTAGCAAAATGAATATCCTCAATAAGCGATTTTTTTTGTGATAGGTATGTATGTGTTATTAATGAATCGAACAATTCTGTTAGTTTTGTTAATTCACCGCTTTCTTTAAGATCTAGCTCTAGAAAAAGTTGCTCTCCAAGCATATTATAATCTGCGCGCAAACTGCTTTGCATTTGAAGTGGAGCACGAGTAGCTACTTCTAATAATAAGTTGATATCTTTTTTGATGCTGCGATAACCGAGTTCGAGATTGATGTTTTGGAGATCTATGAGGCTAGTGTTATTTTTGCGCTCATCCATAAAGCTAAAACCTGCGTTGTGTAGGAAGAAGCGCTGTGAAATGAAATAATCCTCGATACTTCGCTCTTTTTTCTCAACATTGTTTGGCAATGCATCGCGTTCAGTCAATAAAACTGTTTTTAGCTCATCGAGGAAGTCTTCTAAATTCGTCCTTCCAGCATCATTAAGATTAATGTTAAGTTGAAGGTTCTCTGCTTCTAACTCCTTAAAATATACACCGCTCACTTTTTTGGGCGGCATAGCAAGAAAACGCATAGCAAAGTTATCGCAGACGAGCATGGGGGAAGCTGATTGTAGAAGGGATAAATCACTGAAAATAAGGGTGTTGGGTAACTGTAGTGCCAACTTTTGTAATTCAAGTTTGGAGTCGCCTAAGTCTAAACTGATAAGTGGAGTCTGCGCTTGCGCATCTACATGTTCAAAAAGGATCTTCCCTTCCTTAGCGGACTTAATACTCGCGCTTATTCGCGCGCTGTCTCGTCTATCCTTATTTTGTATAATGCTTTGGTAGTCAACGATGGCATTGAGTTTATAGTATTTTTCGTCATCTTGCGTAAGCAGAATCTCGCTAAGTTCGTGTATTGCAAAAGCAAAACTATGTCGCAGCTGAACGGGTTGCATATGAATCCATAGTTTATTGAGCTTTATTTGCGGCAACGGTGAGAGCATGCGTTGCAGAGCCGAGATTTTCTTCTCTGCACTTGGGAGCGACTTTTCGCGTGGCTTTAGTTTTTCGATGATGTCATCAAAGTTTGTCCGATCTTCTACCGTTCTATACCAAAGTTCGCAGCTTTCAATTTCGATTTGCTTAAATTTAATACGTTTACGGCTAAGAGGAAGCTCTCTAAATTTAGCTTGAATCTGTTTACAGTTCACGCCGATTTCTTCTGACTTGGGGTCAAAAAGACTAATTTGCTCAATTCCCACACTCCAGGGTGAATTAAGTGCAATGCCTTGAACTTTAACATTTCGCTGAAGCTTTTCTGTCGTTTTGGCAAGTTCGTTGTTAATTGAGTTCTCTATAATCGGGGGAAGAACTAAATACCATGTCACTATGGCGATAAGGCTCAACGAGCAAAAAATAGCGATGATAATAATAAATTTTTTAGAACTAGTTGATTTAGTATTTCTCATATTTTGTAAACAACACCGCAGTACTCAATTTTAGATCTGCGTTAAGGAAGCTCTGATTTATGGGGGCTACCGCCCCAACTCAGCAGGGAGTGTCAAGTTCTTTGTGTAAACTCACGTTTACCTACTCATTCCTAACGCCATCCCATCCAGGGTGCAAAATATCCAGTTGTCCTCTTATCGTTGCCCAGTCTCTGATACAATGAGTCCACTT
>JBBAEA010000108.1:0-12367 GCA_041656175.1 Bradymonadales bacterium
ACCCCAATTTCCGTAGGAAGCGGAAATTGAACGCCGATAGGCGGCCCGTAGGGCAGCGCGCCATGGACGGCGCGCTGTAATCGCTGACATCCATGTCGCGATTGAAGGGGAGGGGGGTACGGGGGGATACATCTTTTCTTTGGCACAAAGAAAAGGGTTTCCCCCCGTGCAAAGCTCTCTATTATTGACGAACGAGATCGAATGTTATTTTAGCGATTTCCATCTCTTCGTTAGTGGGGATGACCCAGAGTTGAACCTTAGAGTTATCGGTGGAGATTTTCTGCTCTTTGGAGAAAACGTTGTTTCGCTCAATGTCGAGTTCAATGCCGATGTTTTCTAGGTTTTCGCATACGAGTTTTCGCACATACGGGGAGTTTTCGCCGACGCCCGCTGTAAAAACGATAGCGTCGACTTTGGCGTCGAGAGCGACGATGTAGGAGCCGATGTATTTTCGGATTCTGTATGCGTAGCAATCAAGCGCTAGGATGGCGTCTTTGTTACCTTCTTGTGCTAATTCTTCGAGTACGCGGCAGTCGTTGCTAATGCCAGAGAGCCCAAGTAGACCGCTCTTTTTGTTGAGCAAATCGTCGAGTGTATCGGCGTTGTAGCCCTTTGTTCGCGCTAAATAGGTTAAAACCGTCGCATCGAGATCCCCCGAGCGCGTTCCCATACACACGCCCTCCAAAGGCGATAATCCCATGGAGGTGTCAATGCACTCGCCGCCGCGCACAGCGGCTAGGGAAGCGCCGTTTCCGAGGTGGCAGGTAATGATGTTGCACTCTTTTGGCGTTTTGCCGAGAAGCTGTGCAGCGCGCCTTGAAACGTACTGGTGCGAAGTTCCGTGGAAGCCGTACTTTCGGATGTGCTCCTTTTTATAGAGTTCCCTAGGAATCGCATACAAGAAGGCTTTTGGCGGCATGCTTTGGTGAAACGCGGTGTCAAAAACTGCAGTCATAGGAACGTTTGGTAGCAAATCGGAAGCGACGCGAAGCCCCAGTACGTGTGCAGGAACGTGAAGTGGATCAAGGGGTTCCGCAGCTTCAACCGCTTGGATAAGTTCCTCGCTTACCATGCAGGGCGCGGTCAGTGCTTCACCACCATGAACGATGCGGTGGCCGATAGCGGATATTTCGCTCAAATCACTTATGGGATCGTTGTCGGTAAGGAGGTCAAAAATCGTTTGCAAACCCTCAGCGTGGTCTTTGAACGGCCGCTCTAGCACTCGTTGTCCCTTGTCGGTTTTGTGTTTCATGATGCCTTCGGGCTCCCCGATGCGTTCCACGTTCCCTTTTGCCAACACTACGCGGTCTGGCATGGCGATGAACTGGTACTTAATAGAGGACGAACCACAGTTAAGGGTTAGAATTTTCATTGTTTTTCCTTCTACAAATAGAAATAAAGTTCTAGTTAAGGTTAGCGAACATCGGGATGCTCTGAATAATCTGAAGTTTATGGTTTTTTCTTCTGTGGGGGAAGTTTCCCCCTACGTGTCAACCCCGCGCTGTGCGCGTGTTTGCCACTACCCCCTCTACGGGGGCCCAAGCCCCCGTAACGCCCCCACAACGTTTGTTCGGACTTACCTTAAGGAGACTCTGATGAATGCAAAATGCGTAGAGCTAGGTTTCAAAGCAGCCATGGATTAAGGCAAGAAAGTCAGGCGAGTTTTCAAAATAAAAGTCAATAAAATCAATATGTTACACAGAGGAAGGGTTCTAAGGGCGATAGCCTTTAGCGGGGCGTGGGGCAGCACCCCACCCAATATTCGGAGTTTCCTTAAAGTAAAGAGTTTCACATATCCTGTAAAAATAGCTGTCGGTCGGAGTTCGGGCGCGAACTGCTCTAAAAACCGGCGATAGCCTACGGCATCTGAACGACTAAGACAATACTTGTGAAAAGTGTTTCACCTTATTCGGGTGTATGCTCTGGGGGTGTATGCGCTAGGATCGGGGGGTGGGCTAAGACTTTGGCGTGGTTTTATGTGTGTGGTAGAAGTGGCTCCAACTGTCATTTTTTGGCGCATGCGTTGAAGTACGTTAAGGACGCTCTGAGCAATACAAAAGCGGTCAAAAAGTCACTAGAGCAAAGTAAGGAAAATCAGGCGAGCATTTAAAATAAAGTCAATAAAGTCAATATTCTAGACATAAAAGCTAGTGGAGCGCATTTCAATTTCAAAGAACAAGACCTTTGCACGGTTAAAAGAACGAGACCTTTGCACGGTTAGAAATAGTGAATTTAATTTTACAAATCCGATACAGATTTAAACAAAATGAGACATTTTGTAGAGAAATATAAGCTAAAAATGCTAATAAAATAAGGCAAGGTGAAGATAGAATGACATTTTATTCGAAAAATGCTTAAAAGAGTGCTTTCTTAGTGCCACAGCCGTCCAGGCTGTGGCCGCTTCGCGCGCGGCCTCAGCCGCGAGCAATCGCGGACATCCATGTCGCGATTGAAGGGGAGGGGGGTACGGGGGGAAACATCTTTTCTTTGGCACAAAGAAAAGGGTTTCCCCCCGTGCAAAGCTCTCAGAACAAGATTTTGTTTTTAGGCTGCTGGCTAGGCTGGGGGGGATCTGCAAAGTCATGTTTCGCCAAAAACGGACGGGGCGTCGCGGGGTGTCCCCGCGGAGGGGGTAGGCGCAAACCCGCGCACAGCAAGGGGTTGCGGCGTAGGGGGAAACTTCCCCCCCCCAAAAAAAATAGCCTTGAAAATTATCAAATTGTCTATTTTGCGGTCGCCTTGGGATAATTCTCCCTGTCAACAAAAAAGAAGCAAATAGCTTGGTTTTTGTAGTAGAACTCGTAAAAACCCCTTCATGTAAAGTTTACCAAATAAGACGGCGTGTGTTAAATTGCAGGTAAGTGGAATTTGGGAGATTTCCCTTGTCCGAACATTATAGGAGCGTACGATGAGTAGTAATGAGCATGATGTGCTTGGTTTGCCGGGAAGTGGGATTGAGGGTGCCGATGAGATGCATGATGAGATAGAAGCGGCGATGGGGATTTTTGGGGTGCCTGATAATGCGGATGAATTGGAATTTGACTCGGCGTTTGATGCGCTGCTTAGTGAACCCGCGAAAAGCGATGTTGAGGGGGTGGATGCTGATGCATCGGATGTGGGTGGGGAGCGGGTTGAAGCTGAGGAGTCGGTTTTGGAGCAAGGGGATGATTCGCGTGTTTTGGGCGCCAATGTAGGCCGAAGCGGGGATCGTTTTGCAGCTCATAGGGGGACGGGGCGTTTTCCTGCGGCGGTTCCACCTCGTGCGCCGGTGGCGGGGCCAAGAATTTATGGTGCTGGTTCTGGGGTTGTGCCGTCGGTAGCAGCGCCTCCTGCGCCACCTATGCGCGGTGCTTCAAGGGCGCCTGTTGTTGCACCGCCTATGCGAGGGGTCGGGCGAGGGCGTGTGATGCCGCCAAAACCGCGCGAGGACTTTGAGGCCAAGCTTGATGCGTCGGCAGAAGTTGAGGAGTTGGCGAAGCGCGCTTTGGATGAGGCGGGGCAGGTACTTAGCGAGAGTACGATGGGTGGGGAATTGCGACGTGACGCGTCAGATGTTCAAGAATTAAGACATGATATGGCTGAAGATTCGACGCTTGGCTTTATTGAAGTAGAAAGTTCGGTTGAGGAAGATTCCGCTGTGCAGAGCAGCGAGGATGAGTTTGGGGACGCTGCAGTCGATGAATTAGCGGGCGATTCTGCGGTTGAGGCTATTGAGCCAGATGGTGTTTTGTCGGCGACGGCGGATCCTGTTGCAGTCGAAGCGCTAGACGATTCAGTGGATTCGTCGGACGTTTCGGCGGCGCTAGACGATTCAGTGGATTCGTCGGACGTTTCGGCGGCGCTAGACGATTCAGTGGATTCGTCGGACGTCTTAGCCGCTGTTGCTGTTGAGGACGATTCAAGCGAGCAAGCGGCACAATCCCAAGAGAGCGGCGCGTTGGCTAAGCCTGAATTAGATTTGCAGCAAAAGCCGGTCATTTTGCCGATTCCTGAGCAGCTGGCTGGACACAAGTATTTGAGCGAACACGCGGAGTATCGATCGGAATCACGTAGGCTTTTACGCAGTCAGGATTGGCGAGCCTTAGCGGAGATGATGGATAATTCGCTCAATTTTGCTTCTTGGGCTTCGCTTCCAGAGGTGCGCAGCAGCATGCTCAAGGACTTGGCGCGTCTTTATGGGGAGCAACTGGGCAATCCACAGCGAGAGGAGGAAACGTATGCGAAACTGTTGCTTGAGGATGCGACGGATCGCGAGGCGTTGCAGTACATGGTCGAGCGCTTGGAGGAACGGGAGGATTATGAAAAAATTCATGCTTTGTATAGAAGAGCCGTAGATAATACATGGGATCACGCTGAACGTGTTCGTTACACTCAGGATGCTGTGGAAATAGCCGCTGAACAGATGCATAAGCCAGCGCTTGTGATCGAGGATTGGGAGCATCTATGGGCGATGGGCGAGCATGGGGATGAGGTCGAGGCGAATCTTTTGGCGTCGTATCGTCGCTATGGGCACTGGCGAGCGCTAGCTAAGTTTATTGAGGCGCGTTGTAGAGAGTGGGGGAATTTGGAGCGTTTGGGTTGGCGCGAGATAGTCGAGATATATATATCGGGGCTTAAGAGTGCGGAGGAAGCGCATGGTCCGCTAGAGTCGCTACTTAAGGAACGTCCGCTCGATCCGCTGTTATTGCTACAGAGCGTGAATGTGAGTCGTTTGAGTGGCGATATCGACAAGCTGGCGCAACTTAGCCGTATAAGTGGGTTGTCCGCGAATGTTTCGCACGACATTTTGCGCGCAACCGCTGATGTCTTGTGGGAGCAAGGAGAGCGCGAGCTTTCGGTACAGGCTTACGATGTTTTGCTCTTGAGTTTACCTGATGATCGCGATGCGCTACAGGCGAAGGAAAATTACTTTTTAGAGAGCGGCAACTACGAGGCGCTCTGCGTGTTTTACGAGGGGCGCGCGGACAAGGCGCTAGATGAAGAAGCCGTAGATGAGGTACGCGCCAACCTTGAGAAAGCGGCTAAAGTCGCTGAAGAGTGGCTCAACGACACAGAGCGCGCCATTGCGTTGTGGAAGCGTATTATCCATGAGCATCCCGAGGATGCTTCGGCGTATGAGAAGATAATTAAACTTTATGAGTCTATTGACGATGTACATGGTGTAAGCCAGTCATTGGAAGGCTTGTTGGGTATAAGTTATAGGCCAGCGGTGCGCAAAGAACTTTTGGCGCGCTTAGGTACGCTGTATTTCGATCGCTTGGAGCAGTACGAAAAGGCGGAGGAATGTTGGCTTAAAGTGATGGCGATTGACCCGATGAACCCTATGGTTAGCGAGGAGTTGTCGAGGATTTATGCCAAACGCGGGGACTACGGCGCACTAGATAAGAGCTTGATGCAGCAGATTCGTACGGCGCGTCCCGAGGACGTATTGTCGTTGACCATCAACAAAGCGAAGTACCTAGAAGAGGACAGCCCACTAAGCGGGCGAAGCGCGGCATCCTGGGAGATGGTTCTAGACTATTCGCCGCATGAGCGAAACGCTCTTGAATCTTTGGCCAAGTGTGCTCAAGCGCTTGAGCGTCCACACGTAATGATGGGCGCGCTTGAGCAAGCTTTTGTCGATGAACACGATTTAGATGAACGCATCGCATTGGGTTTGCGTATCGCAAAAGCGCGAGAGGAGCATGCTAGCTACGTTAGCACGCTTGCGGCTTATTTGCGCGTACTCCGCCTTGAGCCTTGCAACAGTGTCGCGCTAGAAGCGATGGAAAAACTCTGTGCAAAGAAGGAACGCGGTCTTTTGGCGGCTGTTCTCGAACACGCGGTTTGCTTTGAAGTCGATGTGTCGAACAAAGTTTTACTGCTCAAACGCGTGCTGCAGGCGGTAGACGAGGATGAGATTTCTAAGCGCATCAGTATACTGCGCAGACTTATCGGTTTAGGCGATAAAGATAGTTTTGCCGCTCTCGCCAGTTTGGTTCAAGAAAACGATCAGTACGAAGAGCTTGCCGCAAGCTACATGCGCGCGGCATACGAAGCGAGCTACGATGAGGAGACGCTTAGCGCGATTAAGTCATGGGCAAAAATCAACGAAGAGAAGCTCGATGATGCGAGCAGCGCATTTATGCTGGTACTCTCGGCGGGTCTAGAAACGGAGAAGCTTGAAAACCTACTCGGGGAGCTGGATCGCTTAGCGCAGAAAACCGCGCGTTGGGAGGATATGCTGGCGGTTCTGGGCCGACTCAGTGTGCCATCTTTTTCGGAATCGCAGAGGCGCTACGTCATTGAACGCCGTCTTGAGATTCTTTTAAAGCACATCAATAGCCCAAGACGCGCGATGGAGGAATATCGTAGGTTGCTCGTTTTACAACCCTATGATCTTGAGGTTTTACATAGTGCAGAGGCGCTAGCGCAAGAGAACGACTTGTACGACGAACTCTTGGCGCTATACGATGAACTTTGGGATAAAACGCAGAGTTTGGGGCAGCGTTTAGAAATTAGTGCAAAGCGCTATCAATTATATAAGGAAACGCTTAAATCCAAAGAGGCTGCATTCTACGAACTTATTTTGAGCTATCGTCTGCACCCAAGTGCAGAGATTTCGGAGCAACTTAAGAGGGAAGCTGAACTTTTGGGTCGACATGACTTAAGTGCTGCGCTCCTTGAAAGCGAAGCGCGAGCTGCGATGCAGCCAGATGCAGAGTCGCTAAGCGCAGTGGCGGAGATTTATGAAGAACTCCTAGTGGATCCGTTAGCGGCAACATCTTTGTACGCATCGGCGTTTTCGCTCCAACCCGCAAACAGCGAGTATTTCGAGAAGCTCAAATCTTTCGCAGCCGATACGCAGCACAAAGAGCGTCATGCGCACATCGTTCGTAGCGCCGCTTCTTTAGCCTTGGAGCAAGAAGATGAGGAGACGGCAGTTTCGCTGTATCGTTACGTAGCCGAGTATTACGTCGAACAACTTCAGGACAAAGAACGAAGCATCGACATACAGCGCCGAATCATGCGCATTGACCCGCACAACATCGCTGCGTCCGAGGCTTTAATAGAGTGGCATGAGCAGCGAAACGAGTGGTCGGAGCTGCGCTCTGAGATCAAGCACCGCATCAGCGCTGGTGGTGATGAGGAGACCATTTGCGACTACTGGATGCGAGTAGCGGTACTATCACGTGATCATCTCAACGATCTAGAGGGCGCTTTTGAGGCTTACGCGCAAATTTTGACCATACAAGAGGATAACGAGGAAGCGCGCGTTGGCGTTTCGGAACTCACGGGTTCCGAGATCGGTCCCGAGGTTACGGCGCGTCGCCTTAAACTTGAGCTACGCCTCGCGAGCGAGGAAGATAGACCGAGAATCATGCTTAATTTGGCTAAGCTACAAGACGAAGAACTCAAGCAAACCGATGCGGCTTGCGAAACGCTAGAGAGCCTCTACGCCGAAACAGGACCGCTTGGTATTGGCTTTAAACCTCTTAGCGCCCTCTACGAGCGCCAAAAAGAGTGGTCATCTTTAGCAAAAATCTACAAAGAAAACGCTGAAGCCCAAGAACTCGAAGGCGAATATGAAAAGGCAGTCGCTAATTTGCAAAAAGCGCTCAAATTAGCAGATACCCAACTCCATGATGATGCATTCACCGAGTCCTTAGTTCGTAAGTTGTACGAAATTAATCCACAAAGTCTCGAAATGTTTGAGCGATATAACACGATATTGCTCAAATCACAGCAGTGGAGCGAATTATCGACGCTCTTAGCGAGCGCCAAAAATATTGACGGTGTAGCGCCTTACCTTAAGGGCTACAACTTTGAATTGGCGAGGATCAAGTGGCTTGCACTCAATAGCGAAGACGAAGCGCTCGCGATCTACAAAAACCTAACGCGCCCAGGTAAGGTGGAGCGCAATGCGTTTTTGGGCATGGCAAGTATTTATCTCAAACAGGGCAAAGTCGATGATTATATCTCGGTGATGGAACAGGTCGCCAAGCTGATTGATCCCGTTTGGGGTGCGATTCTCTATTGCCACTTAGCGGAAGTTTGCGATGAAAACGACAAGGCTAACCAAGTAGCAAACTACTACCGCAGCGCACGAGGATTAGATGCCAACAACGCTAACGCCTCCGAGGGGCTGCGAAGTATTGGGCGAAGACTAAAGAACTGGCGACAGGCTTCGGCCTTGCTCCCCGATGAGGATGAACGAGAACTTGGCGTAATTACTCGCTCTGAGCGACTTTGCGCTTTGGCAAAAAAAGCAAAGAAGAACGAGGAAGCCAGAACTTGGCTGTGGAAAGCCATCGCCGTTAACCACGACAATATCGTGGCTTGGGAAGAACTCGCCAAAATCGAAGCAGCACTCGGTAACACGAGAGAGCAGTACGAATCGCAGTTTGGGGCACTTGGCGCATTTGAGCGAAGCAACGCACCGAGCGAGGCTAACGCGATTAAGAAGGCATACCACTTGCAAAACGTCGCATTGGCAGCACAAGAAATTGGGCTACACGATCGTGTCGAATCGCTGTATAGGCAAGCCTTTGCAATAGCTCCAGATTACGCACCTGTGGCGGTTGCCGTAGGAAATCTTAAACACGAGAGCGGCGATTTAAAGAATGCGTTCAAGATCTACGACCGAATCCTCAAAAGCGAGGACGCGTCCCTCGATCAAAACACGCGCATCGAAATGCACCTCAAACGCGGTCTACTCGCCAATGCCGAGAAAAACTACGAGCTTGCGCTTGATGACTTGCGCCAAACGGTGAAGGCTAAACCGTTACACATCGAAGCTCTACTCGGTTTGGCCGAGACCTACTTACAGATGCAACAGCCGCTTCTATCGCTGTACCACTTACAACAAGCGCTTATCGTGACGCCTGACAAAACAGATACGCGCGGCGAGATCCTGTATACTATGGGTAAGGTTTGGAGTGATTCGTTAGAAGATCCCAAAGAAGCGGGAATCTACTACGAAGCCGCGCTCGATAACGGCGCGACGCAAGCGGATCTCATTGAACGCTGCCTAGAGATTTATCGCCAAGTTGGCCGCTACGCCGAGGCGCTGGAACTCGTCGATAAGCTCACACAAACAACCAGCGATCCCAAAATACTCGCCAGTTTGTGGTGCACACGAGGAGAACTCACTGAGCAAATTTCGCCCGATCAGGCGACGGAAGCCTTTGATATGGCGCTTTCCTACTCACCAGGGATTGCGAAAGCACTCGATGGCCTAGAGCGCATGCTTGCTGCGCGAAGTGAATGGAGCCAGTTAGCCGACCTACTCGAAGGCAGGCTAGAAGGTGAAGCCGATGAGAGCCAGCAAGCTTCCATTATGCTGCGACTAGCGGATCTTTACACGGAGAAGCTAGATAAGGCTGATAAAGCGAGGCAGCTACTCGAACGCGTTTTGGAATCTCACCCCTCAGCCGAGGTCATAGAACGCCTGCTAAAAGCAACACCACAAGAGCAGCACGATGAACGTATCAACTTGCTCAAAAAAGGCATTACATACTGTGAAGAGCGCTACCAAAAAGCTATCGAAATAGCACTCTACCTACACGATAAAGACAAGAAACTACAAGCCTGGGCGATTCTTTCGCCGTTGCGAGCACTCTTGAACGTCGATGCGCAGCTAAAGGATATACTCAACAACTTAAAAACAGAATTTGAGAAACCCGAAACGCTTCTGTATGAAAAACTACAAGAAGTGCTGCCCAAATTCAGCGATGAGCAATTCGCGATAGTCGACGCGATAAACCTCGTTCGTGAAAAACTAGGAAGCTTTGGTGCGAACAATCTCGATGAAGTGACACAAGGAGCTGCTGAAGTTACGGAATTTACCCCAAACGGCAAACTGTTCCACCAAATGAAGGCGGCGCTTGGTCTCGAAAATATTCAACTATGGCGTTCGGCTGATCTGCCCCAAGCTATCGTTGTCATTGACGCGGACCCCACCATCGTTTGCATCAAAACTGAGATCTTCCAAAAAGCAAGTGGCAACGAGATCCAGTTCTGGCTAGCAAAAGCGCTGCTCTACGCCCACCCCGACTACAGAAGCAGCAGCGCTGCACCGGCACAAACCCGCGAGCTGCTAGCTGAAGCGATACTCGCCGTTGCGGGGATTATAGAAAGCTATCCCGAGATCGAAGCGATCGTAAAACAACTGTCGCAAAATCTTGAAGATAGCAGTATTGAAGATCTGCGCTCATCGCTCACGCTCTATGAACAAGATGCCTTGCACGAATGCGCCAAAACATTTTGGAAAGACGCTGAACTTGTCAGCGATATCGCAGGCTCTTTAACCGTTGCGGAACTACGCACTGTTTGGAGAGCACAAAGCAGAATCGACGAAAGCATACCTGAGCAAAGAAGTGCAAAGAGCATCGAAGACCTCGATGCGATCTTCCAAAACTCCGAAACCCTCAGCGAGGTACTCGCCTTTTACGTAGGCGAAAAATTCGGCGATTTACTTACATAATACATCGCTTATGCGCTAAAACACATAGAGCGCCGTATAAAATACGGCGCTTTTTCTTTAAAGGAGAGAGATGAAAAAAGCACTAATCACTGGCGTAACAGGACAAGACGGTGCGTACCTCGCAGAGTTTTTGCTCGAAAAAGGCTACGAAGTCCACGGCCTAAAACGCCGCGCATCCAGCTTTAACACGCAACGCATCGACCACCTTTACGAGGAACCACACGCAAAAAACCGCCGATTCTACCTACACTACACCGATATCACCGACACCTCCAACCTGGTCCGCATCATACAATCCATACAACCCGACGAAATCTACAACCTCGCCGCGCAAAGTCACGTACAAGTCTCATTTGAAGTACCCGAATACACCGCCCAAACCGATGGCATCGGCACCCTGCGACTCCTTGAGGCTATTCGCATCCTAGGGTTGCAGAATAAAATTCGCTTTTATCAGGCTTCCACCTCAGAATTATTCGGTAAAGTCCAAGAAACTCCGCAGACCGAACGGACGCCCTTCTACCCACGCTCCCCCTACGCCGCCGCCAAACTCTACGCCTACTGGATCGTCGTCAACTACCGCGAATCCTACCAAATGTTCGCCTGCAATGGCATTCTCTTTAACCATGAAAGCCCGCGCCGCGGCGAAACCTTCCTCACCCGCAAAGTCACCCGCGCCGTCGCCAATATCAAACTCGGCGTTCAAGACAAACTCTACGTCGGAAACCTCAACGCCAAGCGCGATTGGGGCTTCGCAGGCGATTACGTCGAAGCGATGTGGCTCATGCTCCAACACGACACGCCCGAAGATTTCGTCATCGCAACGGGCAAAACCACCTCCGTTCGCGAATTTATTACCCTTGCATTCGCCGAAATGGACTACAAAATTCGATGGGAAGGCGAAGGCATCGAAGAAAAAGGCGTCGACGCCCAAAGCGGCAAAATCCTAGTCCAAGTCGACCCACGCTACTTTCGACCCACCGAAGTCGACCTGCTCCTCGGCGACCCCAGCAAAGCCAAGCGCCTCCTTGGCTGGCAGCCCCGCGTCCAACTCCCCGAACTCGTCGCCATGATGGTCAAAAGCGACTACGAACTCGCCAAACGCGACCAACTTTTACGCGAAAACGACTATTTCGTTGGACCACAATTTGATTAAGCTTCTTTTGCGGGGGGGCTTTGCCCCCCTACGCGCAAGCTTCCCTCAAAATAAGCCAGTTCGCGCGTAATTTTGTGCGCCGTTTCGCCTAATCGGCGAACCAGCGCACAAAATGCGCTTACTGGCTTATTTTTTAGGTGATCTTGCGCTACCCCCCAAAAAACATCATCTTGCGCTCTTTTCAGCGATCGTGTTCAAAATAAAAACCCATAAAATCAATACCCCACACAGAAAAACCGCGTTGTGGCCATTCCATAGCAATCAAAGCATACTGGGTTTTGCAGAACTACACGCTGTGACAGCAGGGAACGCTCACGAACTATTCAGTCGAACTATTCAGTTAAATTTTCCAGTTTAATAGATGGGCTGGTTCTGAACTATATTTATAATGAAGGATATATATAATAATGAGAAACGCGATGATTATGCGAAAAGTGGCATCATTATTGCCTTCACTTAAATCCGATCGGGCGGAAACATTTTTGCTCCCTCTTTTTAACAATGATAATCGGAGACCTTTGCACGGCTAGAAATTGTGAATTTAATTTTACAAATCCGATACAGTTTTAAACAAAATGAGACATTTTGTAGAGAAATATAAGCTAAAAATACTAATAAAATAAGGCAAGGTGAAGATGGAATGACATTTTATTCGAAAAGTGCTTAAAAGAGTGCTTTCTTAGTGCCACAGCCGTCCAGGCTGTGGCCGCTTCGCGCGCGGCCTCAGCCGCGACCAATCGCTGACA
>JBBAEA010000109.1:0-12174 GCA_041656175.1 Bradymonadales bacterium
TGCATACGCTATGCGTGCGTCGGGCGAGGGCGCTTGCAAACGTTATTTTTTAGTTTTTGTCTTGACAATCAAGACGGTATCTCCGCGGGGACACCCCGCGACGCCCCGTCCAGTTTTTGCCGAAAACTTGACTTTGCGGCTGCCCTGCCCCCAAACCTCGTCTAAGGGGCTATCGCGCTTAAAACCCGTTTTGCGTGTAAATCATTGATTTTATTGACTTTATTTTGAAAACTCGCCAGGCTTTCGTTGTTTTAATCAAGGACAGCTTTGAAAGCTGCCCCCTACTATTTTTGCAACTTTTACATTGTTCAGAGCTTCCTTAACGCATACTCCAAATAGTACATGCTTCCTTCTTGGCTTTACACAGCATCCCCAATACAGTAAGACAAGCGCGGGCTTCCTAAAGCCCGCAAAACGTATAGCTGAGGTATACCATGTCTAAATCCTATGTCCGAGACTTAAGCCCAGAATTTACGGGAGCGCAACGACGACAACTGCGCGCCTTAGCGCATGATTACAAGCCTATAGTCCTCGTTGGCCACGGCGGCGTTAGCCCAAGCCTAATAGATGCGCTTGCCCAAGCTCTTTACGACCACGAGCTGGTTAAAGTAAAAGTACTCAATAATTTTGAAGGCGAAATTGAGGACGTAGCTCAAGACTTGGCCATTGGCACAAACTCTGCGTTGGTTCAAAAACTTGGACGTATTTTACTCTTTTATCGCCAAAACCCCGACGACCCAAAGATTGTACTCGTAAAAGACAAACAAAAAACGAGTACAGAAAAGGATTAACGGTGAGGGCAATGGCTGGGTTTTCGCCGCCATTTGGGAGCTAGCGCGCGATCGTCTTCGTTTTGACACGAATGCCGAAACCGAACGCTGTAGGCTAAGCATAGAGCTCTGTGACATGCATTAACACAGATTCCCATTAAAAGGGTAATGAGCCTCTTATAGGCAATAGCTAAACAAACAGTCGAGGCCTTGCATAATATAAAGCGATTCTTAACAAGTTTTTGGCGAGGAAGTTCGCGCGAAGAGGAAGCCTCACATGAAAATTAATTTTACTTAAACACCGACGTATCTTCTTCTTGAATTTAAACGTCTTTACGCATTATATTCTATACTTGAGCAAAACGGCTATGCATAATCTTACATATGCAAAGCAGGAAAAACAAAAATGTTGAGATTAGTCATTGATCCAGAGCGCCCAAACCCGCGCCAAATCCAAAGAATCGTCGATATCATTCACGATGGCGGCATTGTTGTTTACCCCACCGATACGTTCTACGGTTTGGGCTGCGACATGATGCAAAAGCGCTCCGTCGAAAAAGTCTATGCCATGAAAGGCAAAGACCGCAAACACCCGTTGAGTTTTATCTGCTCGGATCTCAAAAACATTTCACGCTACGGCGTCGTCTCCAACGTTGCCTATAAATTGATGCGTCGGATTTTTCCAGGCCCATACACCGTTATTTTGCCCAGTTCACGCGAAGTACCTCGCATCATGCAAAGCAAATCGGCCACCGTTGGCATTCGCATCCCTGAGCACCGCGTTGCACTTATGCTCGCTCAAATGCTAGACAACCCGATAGTTACAACATCGGTGCCTTCAGACGAAGGCACACCGTTTTCGGATCCCGAACGCATCATGCAGCGCTTCCCCTTCTTGGACGGCGTTATCGACTGCGGCATCATCGCGCCGCAGCCATCGACTATCTTAGACCTAAGCAGTGGAGACCCGCGACTCATCCGACAAGGCAAAGGAAGCATCGAACAAATACCCAACATCGTTCTGAGCGATGAATGAGCATAGCGCAACTGCGTTTGCGCGGAAATCCCGATATTTTACTTGCTTTTATGAAAGCTCTAGCATTCGTTGAATAGGAACGAGGGCGCGCTTCATCACTTCTTCATCCAGCTCAATGGGGTATTGTTCATACTTTAGGCTGTCTCTGAGTTGTTGTAACGTAGTGACCTTCATGTCGGGGCAGATCAGCGCTGGTTCTAGGCCATAGAAGGTTTTATGGGGATTTTCCTTACGCAGTCGATACAGCATGCCCTCTTCGGTGCCAATAATGAAGGATTTTGCGTCGCTTTTTGCCGCCCAATCGAGAATACCACGAGTGCTAAGCGCGGCATCGGCGAGTTCGACGATTTCGGGCTGACATTCGAGGTGAACGAGTATAGGACTTTCGGGATGCACTTCTTTGGCGGCGCGTACGCTTGAAAGTTCTAGGGCGTGATGTACGGGGCAACAGCCCTTCCATAATATCATGTTTACGCCAAGTTTTTTGTTGAGATTGGCACCCAAGTTGTGGTCTGGAAGGAACAATATGTCTTTGTCGCTCGCCACACTTTGGACTATCTTTTCGGCGTTGCCCGATGTGCAGCAAATATCGACTAGTGACTTCGTTGCAGCCGTCGTGTTGACGTAGGCAATTATCGTGGTATCCGGGTGATTGGCGCGGTATGCTGCCAAAGCAACTGGATCGCAGTTGTCTGCCATGGGACAGCCAGCATTGAGGTTTGGCATGAGAACTGTAGCTTTTGGCGATAAGATTTTGGCTGTCTCAGCCATAAAGCGAACGCCACAAAACACAATGATGTCGGCTTCGTTGTCTCGGGCTTTTACGCTGAGTTCTAGGGAGTCGCCTACAAAGTCAGCGACATCTTGGATCTTACCGTCGATGTAGTTATGTGCAAGGATGATTGCGCCCTTTTCACGTTTGAGGGCGAGAATTTCTTCTTTGAGAGCTAACGCATTTTGCATGGCAATAACCTTGTAAATTAAAGAAAAACTAGCGAATAAAGGGCTTAGTCGCTGACTTTCTGTGAAATATCATCCAGAATCTTAATGGAGACGTAGTTTTTCTCCATCATGTTATCTAGCCATGATTTTGTTAAACGCTCCCCTTCTTGGATCATTATTTTGTTTCGACAGTATACTTGCGCCTTTTTCCACGCTTCAGTTTCGCCTTCTTTGACCTCGTCGACGTAAACAATGTGGTGACCAACTCCTGTACGAAGCACCTCGCTGATCCCGCCCTTCTCTAGGCTAAAAACTGCGCTAAACTCTTTTGAAAGCTCAGACTGTGTAAAAGTCCCTAATCTTCCCTCTTGCTCTGCGCTTTGCCCAGAGGAGAATTTCTGGACTGCTTCGAGGAACCACGCGGGATCCTTCACTAATTCGTCTCGCACTCCTTGGGCAACGAGCGCATGCACCTTGTCGATGCTGTTCCACCACGGCGCGTTGGCAAATGTAGCTACATCACCACTTAGCCCCAGCGCGCTATCGCCAGCGTCTTCGCGAATCAAAATTTGGCGTAACTCCATCGATATTCCCCGCTCACTACCTGGCGCAAGTTCGCGGGCACAGACGTTTACATCTGCATCCGACACGGTAATTTGGCCTGCTAACTGCGCTCGCATCACAAACTGTGATTGGAGTTCGCCACGTATAATCGTACGAAACGTTTCGAATTTTAGCCCCAAACTGCTGAGATATTCTTTGAACTCCGCTTCGTTGCCGCCGTTTTGGCCGTAGATAGCTTCGACTTGCTGTTGTACCTCGCGCTCTGTCACGGGAGAACTAAGCTTCCTAGCTTCCTTTTCGATTAAACGTCGCTGCACCAGCTCTTTGGCGATCTGCGTCAACTTTGCATCGCGGTACTCGCCGTCCATATGGTCGACGAGTTTGAGATCATCGTTCTGCATCGCCATGATCATCGCGCCTTCATCGCGCATGTCTTGTAGACTAATGATGTCATCACCGACTACAGCAACGATTCGTTCGATAATTTCGCCTTGGGCCGCTTGGCTCCAAAGCCCTACGCCTAGCACAAAAGCACTAAAAATTAAGAATTTGCGCATCTACACTCCATTTGCCCCGATATCCCCGTGTTCTATGCATCATTTATTATGTTGCTTGTCAAGAAGCAAGCACAACTTTTACGCGTGATAAGCCTTCCATAACAAAGCGTTTACCCAAAATCTGCTTATCGTAAAAATCCGATGGTATAAACCATAGCAAGCATTTTCTCGCTAAGGCTCGCAAATACTTCTTTAAAGCCCTCTAGCGAATCCGGCATGCTCTCCGAAGCTAAACGCTTAATTTGATACCACGATGCGTCCCATGTATTTAAGTGTAGCTCTGGTTTTTGCTCTTGAATTTTGCGACGATATGGGAAGCTCTCGCGAACGATGCGACAAGCGAAGTCGTAGCAATTTTGTGCTTCTACGCTTAATTTACTCGCCATAATACGCTGATAAACATAACGTTCACTGTCGTCTTTCAGATCTTCTAAAATCGCCGCGTTAGCATGCGCTAGGGCAAGTTCGCGTAACGCATTCATCGACATAAAAAAGAAGTGATTTTTGATATCCCAAAATTCATCTTTATAGCGTATTTGGCGCATGCTACTTTGGTTTGACGCAGAATGAAAAAGTGAAAACACCGTACTATCGTTCACGAACTCGGGCCAAAGTTCGTGCTCTTCATTGGGCGCAAAATACTCATCTTTGTTGTTGATCCACGTATTTTTAACCAGTTTACGGGCAGCAAACAAGCTAACACAGCGCTCAAAGTTTTCTTCAATAACAGATACGCCTTCACCCGCTGAGAATGGGGAACTAAAGAGTGCAACGTTTATGGGGTTCTTCTCAATATTATTAGAGTTTGAATAAAAGTAACCCAGCGCCCCTTCAACGCTTTTACCTCGCCGAATCCCGCTTTGCTTAATCTTCAGTGCGCTCGTTAAATTCGGCGCGTCCATCGTCATCCTCCCCTTCGTTTGCTCCCGAAGCCAAAGGTTTGCAGGCTTCGCGCCATCTGTGTTGTAAAGCAGTTTCTCCCCAATAACGGCGAGTCTTTGCTTTGGCCCCCAATCAATAATTTTAGCAGGAAAGTTATTGCGAATGCGGCTCGAACCGCTAGACCACAACGAAAAACCTACTGCCCAATGTTTTGCCGTATCCGAAAAGTGCTTTGCGCTAAAAATTGCCGCTTCAAGGTAATTAAAATCCTTGAAAAGCTCTTTTCGTAACAGCGAAAAGCTCCCTCCTGTAAAAAGCAAGGTTGGAGAAAATAAGGCTAAAACACATTTTGTCAGATTAAAATGCCGCTTTATCTCTAAAATACGGAATATAAACTGGGCATAGAGGTTAGCCGCGCCTTGCCCCATCTTCAGCGCTTTCATGCGCTTGTTTACGCTTGTTTGCTTTATTGCCCCCGTTCCGTAGCTCGCCCCCTTTGCATAAGGCGGATTCATAAAGAACATCAGCGGCTCATCGTTTCGCAGAACTTGCCATAAAGTTTCGGGCAAAAGACTTTTCGTCTTCAGCCATGCATTCTCGTAAATAGGGTCATTTAAAAAATCGAAGCTAAAAGCCGTCCCCTCCTTACTCGCTTTTACGTGTGCGAGTTCGGCTTCATCGTTGGTAGACAAATACAAATCGCGAAAACGGTATCCTCGCGTTAAATTACCCGTTCCGCAACTGTTGTCCCAAACGGCGTAGTGCTCCTTCCAATCGACTCCAAAGCACTTCGCAATCTTAAAGTGGGCGAGTTCTACCAACAGTTTTGGTGTATAAAATTTCCCGTTTTCTCGGCGTTCTTCCTCATTTTGAATGCGATCAAAATTCGCTAAAAACTCTAATTCGTCCATTTTTTCACTATTCTGCATACGTTCATCGCCATCTAGCTTAATGCCAGCCTTGTTGTTTGTACACAAGAGCGCCGCAGTTAATCAAGGCTAGGCCCTACGCCCCGCTAATTTATTTTTCTTTGCCATTTTGCGCGTCTTCGTCGTCAGCGGCGTCGCTCAGCTCAGTCACGACCTCGAGGTCGCTCCTTCGCTTCGCTCCTTGCTTCCTAGAATCCGCATCAAAATGGCAAAGAAAAGCGTTTCTTCTTATTTTTTATTTTCTTCTTTTTTCTAGAACTAGGCTCAAAATGGGAAAAAAAGGCGTATTTTTTCTTTTTTCCAAGAATCCGCTTCAAACTTGCTAACAAAAGCATTATTCGATTTTTTGACTAAGCTCAAACAAGCCAAGATGCTTTCCACACTTTACTCTAGCTAATTTATCGCTATTTTTGCATTAATCAGAGCTTCCCTAAGGGCTAGCGCCTTAGAACTCGTTCTTATGCGTAGTGTTTGCGATGGGGGAGCCCAAGACCCCGCAAAAAAATTCGCAAAAGCTGCATAGCGTTCGGTGGATGCGCGAATAGCAAATACACCGAACGCTATTTTGCAGCTTTTAGCGAATTTTGAGCGAGGCTTGGGCGCGGGGGGATACTTCCCCCCGCCCTCTAAAAAGCTAGCATCGACACGCAGCAAAGAATAGAAGTTATTGGCATTTGTTAAACTTGACACAGGAGAGGCAAATCGTTAATGATTGTATGGATTTGGGCGATTTGTGCCTAACTTATGGAGATGGTTTATGCGACTTTCAATAAAAATCCTATTTGCAAGCATTATGCTTCTGCTACTCTCGCCCGTTTTGGCCAGCGCGCAAGAGCTAAAGACATTCGAATCAACGAGCTACAGCATCGTGCCACCAAGCGAATGGTTCGTGGTGTCGGGTGATATAGCCGAAAAAGATAGAATGAAGCTGCCGCCCGCGGTGCGCGAACACTATAATCCACGCGCGTTAGACGCCATGTTCATGGACGTCAAAGACTTGGCTGGCGAGAAACAAGATTTTAAAGATAACCTCAACATTGTTGTCGTAAACGAAGCGGTGCCCGTGACGGAAGCCGTTAAGAAAGAGATGGTTACTGTGCTGCAACAACAATTCGAGAGCATGTTTGAGGATTTTACGATGCTATCCTCCGACATTGTTAGTGTTGGCAAGTATCCCGCGTTTTTGATTTCGGCAAAGTACTCGTTGCTTAACTACCAAATCAAAATGGTGCAGTGGTTGGTGCCCTCCAAAACGGAATCCCTAGTGTTGACCTGTACTTTCGACCAAAGTAGAGAGGAGGCGACACTTAGACTTTGCAATGAGGCGGTTAACAGCTTGGTACTCAAGTAATTGAGCGCACTTTTACAAGAAGCACGATTTCTCGGGCTTTTTTTTTGACTTTAGCGAAAGTGATATTTTTGGGAATTATTTGCACAATAGCGGAGTTGTGTAAGCTACAGGGGCTGGCAAAAAACGGAGTGCAGCTCTCTGGCAACGTGGAAGTAGAACAACTTTTGGAGCTAAGCCAGATTGAAGTAACTTTTGAAGCCCTAGTTTGATTTTTTATCGATATAAGCAAAGCCAAAGTAGAGGGCTTAAGCTTGTATGTTATAGTTATCGTTTTGTAAGATTGCAGCAATGGCGCCGAAATACTTGTGTTATTCGCTGCTAAGAACTTCACTTTTTGCATGGGAGCGAGTGTTATGCATAGCGCTGGTTTGGAAGAAGAACTACGACAGTTACAGCAGCGTTTCAGCGACGTGAAATCGGAGATTGCCAAAGTCGTCGTTGGACAAGAGGCTTTAGTACACAAGTTGTTGATCGGCTTGATAACGGGTGGGCATGTGCTTGTAGAAGGCGTTCCAGGTTTGGCTAAAACCCTATTAGTTCGCACGCTGGCGCAGTCCTTATCGGCTGATTTTTCGCGTATTCAGTTTACGCCCGATATGCTACCTGGCGACGTTATCGGCACCGAAATCTTTAACCCCAAAGACGCAAGTTTCTCCATCAAAAAAGGGCCCATATTCGGTAGACTTATACTCGCCGATGAAATCAACCGCGCGCCTGCAAAAGTCCAAAGTGCCCTGCTCGAAGCGATGCAGGAATTGCAGGTAACTATTGGGCGAGAGAGTTTTAAACTCGAGGAACCTTTCTTGGTGATGGCCACACAAAACCCCATCGAACAAGAGGGCACCTATCCTCTGCCTGAGGCGCAACTGGATCGCTTCATGCTCAAAGTGATGGTCGATTATCTATCTAAGGATGAGGAGATGAAAGTTGTCGAGCGTATGGCGGGTTCGGCACCCGAACCGCAGGCAAAGGAGGTCTTGGATTTGGCGACCGTGCTAAAGGCAAAAAAGGCCGCAACCCAAATCTTCATCGATGAGAAGATCCAGAGCTACGTCGTTGAACTGGTCAATGCGACTAGGCGCCCCAAAGAAGCGAGGCTAGACGAACTTGAGCCACTCATTGAGCTTGGAGCCTCGACGCGAGCGTCCATTAACTTGGTGAAGGCTGCCAAGGCGCACGCGCTACTCAATGGCCGCAGCTACCTTAGCCCCCACGATATTAAAACTATCGCACCCGACGTCCTACGCCACCGCATTGCGCTGAGCTACGAAGCTGAGGCTCAAGGAAAATCCGCCGACGACGTTATTCGTATTATACTCGATAACGTTCCTGTTCCCTAATAACAAGATTTGCGCGCGCCATCGCTTGAACTTCGCGCTTGCACTCAACACAAGCGCGATAACTTGCATTCAACCGCAGCGCGATAACGAAATTTTGCCTCTTCATTCGCCTTGTTTTTATCGCAAGAGTACTGCGCAGTTTTTCTAAGCGACGTATTGGGATTCTAATCATGCTCACTCCTGAAATTATTAAACAAGTAAAGCAGATCCAGATCCGTACTGGCCGCCAAGTCGCCGATGTTTTAGCCGGCGAGTATTTGTCGGTGTTTAAGGGTGTGGGGATGGAGTTTGATGAAGTGCGACCGTATGTGCCTGGTGACGACATTCGAACTATCGACTGGAATGTTACCGCGCGTACGGGAACCCCTTTCGTCAAACGCTTTGTCGAGCAACGCGAACTCACCGTTGTTTTGCTCGTAGACATCAGCCCTAGCCTACACTTTGGCTCTGGCGCGCGCTCCAAGCGCGAGGCCGCCACCGAATTATCTGCACTTTTAGCGTTCTCCGCCATCGAAAACAACGACAACATCGGGCTTTTGCTCTTCGATAGTTCGGTCGATTGCTTTATCCCCCCGCGTAAGGGGCAAAAACATGCGCTGCGCATTATTCGAGAACTCTTGGCGAGATCCAAAGAGTACCAAATCGGCGCGGGCTTGGCGCCAGAGCCAACGATGTGGCGTAAACTCACAAAACGCGTTGCAGCAGCGTTCTCTAGACTCAAAGAGCGCTCTAAAACACAGGATCGAAAAACCAATATCGCGGAGGCACTGCAATTTTGTCGCCAAATTCTGCACCGCCGCGCCGTCATCTTTTTGATCTCTGATTTCGTCGATGAGGGCTACATCGAAGCGCTGCGAAGCGTGCACAGGAAACACGATTTAATCTCTGTCATTGTTAGCGATGAACGTGAATTCGACGTTAAAGATGCAGGCATTATCACACTGCAAGATCCCGAAAGCGGCGCCATACGTGAAGTCGACACGGCGAGCGCTGAGTTTAGGGAGCAAGCCGCTAAATCGGCGCAGGATCGCATCGACAAAATTCGCGATCAACTCAACGCCTCGGGCTGTGACCTCATTCAAATTGATGCTACAAAACCGGTGATTGATCCGCTTTTACGATTCTTCAAACAACGACAGCGAAGATATCGCTAGATTTTAGCACTAGTATTACACAAGTAAAGCAAGCTTCAAACTGTATATTCGCATGCTTTAGTTTATTACAAGTTTATTACAAGTTTATACACTAGTTTATACACTATATGCTTAGATCGTTTAAAGCATGTTACTTATAGTAAGCACAAACCCTTTTAATAATTAACGATTTTGTCATGATACAAAACTCACGCATACGCATCATCAGCCTCCTCTGTATGGCAATCTTTGTTTTTGGCGCTTGCGGCGAGCTGGAACCTGCTCCAGACGCCGTCGAAAGCGGCGAAAGCCAAGAAGAGAACTCTATCACCAAGCGACAAAGCCAAGGCCCAGTTGAAGTCGAGGTCATACTCTCGGAGGCGGCACCACGTTTGAGCGATCCCGTCGAGTTGCTCCTTCGCGTGAAGGCTCCAAAGGACGTCGTTGTACACATGCCGAGCTTCGGCGAGCAGCTTGGACGCTTCGAGATAGCGGGTTTTACACCGAGCGAAAACCTAGCGGCGGATGGCACAATGACTTACGAGCAGCGATATAGCTTGCTATTACCTATGAGCGGAAAACTGCGCGTCCCCTCCTTCCTCATAGAATTCACCGACAAACGCGAACAATCCACGCAAGCCGACAAGCTGCAAGAGCTGCAAACGGAGGACTTCAGCTTTGAGGTGAGCTCCGTTTTAGGAAATGAGCAAGATTTCTCGCAATTACGAGGCGCTCGCCCTGCTCTTGCGGAACTCAAAATTCCGAGCGACGAAGTCAACATTACGCGCATAATCATCATATCCATAGGTGCGCTGCTGGTACTTGCAGCGCTTGGCATCGCATTCTTTAGCCGGCGAAAACAAGAGCCACCGCTGCTACCACACGAACTTGCGCTCAAACGCCTAAGCGCGCTAGAGAACTCTCCTATTCCCAAGGATCCCGATGCCATCGACGCTTGGTACGTCGAACTCTCGGACATTCTTCGACATTATATCGAGGGACGCTTTGCCCTCAGCGCGCCTACACGCACGACCGAGGAGTTTTTCGACATGGCAGCAAAATCCGATAAATTGACGCAAGCGCACAAGCAGTCCTTGCGCCAAATTCTCGAAAAATCCGATCGTGTAAAATTTAACGCCTACGTCCCCCACGAGGACGAATCGCGCCAAGCCCTTGGCAACACGCGCGCTTTCATCGACGACACCAAACCCGTAGCCCAACCCGATGCCAGCGCATCGGCCTAAAGCACCTTACACTCGAACTTCGACTGAGAACTATTATGTTGGAATTCAGAGAACCCCTACTCTTACTCACCTCGCTCCTGGCCATCCCCCTCTACATCGTATTGCGGCGACCCGTCGGGCATATCACGTTTTCCGCCCTCCAAATTTGGGACAGCCAAAAGCGGAGCTGGCGCGCCAAAACTGCCTTCATTCCGCCCCTACTCTGTAGCGCAGCCCTCATTTTTTTGAGCATCGCACTGGCTGGGCCCCGCGTCGCAGGAGGCTATATTAAGGAGCACCGCCAAGGTATCGACATCATGATGGTTGTCGACAAATCTGGCTCCATGGCCGCCCTCGACATGTCGACCAAAAATCAGGAACTCGACCGCCTTGAGGCTGTCAAAAACATCTTTGTTCAGTTTGTTCGCGGCGATGGCAAAAAGTTGCGCGGACGCCCCGACGACGCCATTGGCATCGTGAGCTTCGCCTCCTACCCCGACTCGGACTGCCCGCTCACGCTCGATCACATCAGTGTGGTTAACATCGCCAAAAACCTCGAAATCGTCACCGACCGCAACGAATCCGGTACCGCCATTGGCGACGCACTAGGCCTCGCCGTTGAGCGCTTGCGACAATCAAAATCGGTCTCCAAAGTTATTATTTTACTCACCGACGGCGTCAACAACACTGGCGTCGAACTCCCCATGGACGCGGCCAAAATGGCGCAGTCACAGGGAATTAAGCTCTACACCGTTGGCGTGGGCAGCAACGGTTTTGCCCCCGTTCGCATTGAAGATCCCTTCACGGGTCGCAAAGTTTTACGCAGTTTTCCCGTCGAAATCGACGAAAAATCGCTTCAAGAAATGGCCGAAATCACTGGCGGCGCCTATTTTCGTGCCACCGACAACAACTCACTCAAAGCGGTGTACGAAAAAATCGACCAACTCGAAAAGAGCAAAATTAGCGAGGATCGCTACACTCAGTATGACGAAAAATTCGCCGTATACCTAGCCATAGCCTTGGTTTTAGCAGCCATAGCACTTTTACTCCAAAGTAGCGTTTACCGACGCTCTCCTTGACCATTTTTTCTCGGTGGGGGAAGTTTCCCCCTACGCGCAAGCTTCCCGCATAATTCGCCAAGTTCCGCTTTATTTTGTGCACCGTTTAAGCTAATCGCTTAACCGCCGCACAAAATGCGTCACTAGGCGAATTCTTTGGGTGATCTTGCGCTACCCCCTCTTTATCTCGTTATCGGCTTTGCAAGTTAATCATTGTCCCCAAAACAAGAGTCCTAAAAATGCCGTTTATACAGTTTCAATTGCCACAGCAAGTTTATTGGATGGTATTAGCCCTAGCACTACTCATGCTGCTACTTTTTTTGGGTCTTCACCAACGCGATCGCTTAGCGGAATTTATTAGCCCTGAAAAAGTAGCAGCATGAGAAGTG
>JBBAEA010000110.1:0-11973 GCA_041656175.1 Bradymonadales bacterium
TTTGGAACAAAATGGCCGAAAAAAGCCTCAGCGACGAAGAACTGCGAGCATTACTCGAGGAATCCAACAAAATCATCGAAGAACCGCTCAACAGCGACAGTCTCCACGACGTTGACTCGCTGGCGCCAAGCGAAACTGAGAATGCAAAAATTCAAAGTGAGCATGAGCAAATGCTTGAGTACGACGCAAATCAACTCTTGAATGAAGACGATCTAGCCCAAAAAGCGATAGCTCAAGAAAACAAGGAATTCGATATTATCGACATCGATGAGCTGTAATACGGACTAGAGCCCAAAATATTAAAAGCCGAGTTAGCATCACTAACTCGGCTTTTTACAGCGAGTACGGGAATCGAACCCGTGTCGCCGGCGTGAGAGGCCGGTGTCCTAACCGCTAGACGAACTCGCCGGATATTCTAATAAACGTTGTGAAAAGAATGTTTATTAGGAATATGGGGTGTTTTCGTGAATTAAGTTTAAACAGCGAGTACGGGAATCGAACCCGTGTCGCCGGCGTGAGAGGCCGGTGTCCTAACCGCTAGACGAACTCGCCATGGTTCCAGGACTAGGATTCGAACCTAGATTAACGGGGTCAGAACCCGTCGTCCTACCATTGAACGATCCCGGAATAACTCAAGAAAACTGCCCACCGCCATTAAAGGCAGCGGACAACGGCTATATACAGCTTTCGTCTCCAAAGGTCAAGCTTATTTTTCCCATTTTGATGGCTTGCTAGGGCAGCTTTGAAAGCTGCCCCTACAGCAAAATTCCCATCCCCATATCGCTCGCAAAGACATGCGATTTAGCGAAATACAGTGTTTTAGCTAGACAAGGCATAGCTAAAGGTCTAAAATGCGCTCGCAGCATTCGCCAAACGCGAAGCGTGGCTAGCTTATACAACGATTAGCATCATGAAAAATATATTTTTTTCTTTAACCCTTATTATCGGCTTTACGCTTACACTATCACAGGCAAGAGCCCAAGAGATACTGCTCTACTCCTATGAATCTTTTTTTTACCAAGATAAACAAGAGTGGGCGCTGCTCCCCATCCCCACAGCGATGCAACTCCCAAACTCAGATGCGGAGAAAGCAAAAGCCGTTTTTGAAAAAGTTAAATCAAGAAAATTACCCAGCTACGGAAATACACAACTCAAAGACAATACGGTAACTATTGATCCACAAAAATGTGATTTTGCCCCGCTCATCGCAGCCGAGCTTAGCCTGAACTTCGAATGGTTGGGTTTAAAGAGACCCCAAATCTTATGCGCTGCAAAGAGCTATCGTGAAGATTTTACACAGTTTACACGCTTTGTTCCCTTACAAACGACATGGAAAGCGGCGAGTAGCGAAATAAGCGCCAATAGTTACGTGGAAGTTAATCATGAGCTGCTAAGTAGCCGTGAGTTTAGAGCGCGCCTTGAACGGAAGGACAAAAGTATAGTCGCAGACTTAGAACGAAGCCTCCAAAGCGATAATCGCATCGCAAAAGCAAGCCTTATTTCGGTATATCCTTCGCTCAATTTGCCCAGAGCAGAGGAAAGGGTCGCAGAGTTCTTAAACGACAGCGACGAACTGCTGGTACTAGCCAGCGTAAAAGCGCTTAAAGCAAGTGATAAGCCCGCAATTGTTCAAGAAATTCGCGGAAAATTCAATCAAAACACGAGCTTATCTAGGGCTTTGCAAGAAGAGTGTTTAGATGGTGCAAACTTTGAGTTGACTCGTGCGGCGATTATTGCCGAAATCAAAACAAACGACGCAGTGCGTATCGAGAATGCCTTACAAAGTGCGGAGAAACACAAAGAACTTAGTTTTTTATGTAAAAGCCTGCCAGAATTTTACGCGCTTTCAGCCAAAAACTTCGAAACATTATATAAACGATTACTAAGCGCTGGGCTAGAGGCAGAGCTCGCAAAACAGCTCAGCCCCATCGAGGCTCCGGCGATGCTGCTGGGTATAGCTAGAAGCATTGTGCAAAATAAGAGCGCGGCGTTGAACAGTAAAAATATCGCGCATAGCTTTATTTTGCAGCATGCAAGCGCTGTAGAGGCGGCAAAGTCGTACCGCGCTTTAACGGGCGATAAAAGCGTAAAAGAGGATCACATAGCGCGAGCATTGTACCAAAAAGATAGAGAACTGCGAGAGCACGCGATTGATCTACTTATAAGTCGTAAATCGAGCAATAGCGCGGATTTACTGGCCAAAGCCGCTGAAAGCATAACAGAATTTGCGCCCAATTTTGAATGGGCTATGGCTAAAATGATGCCAGCGCAAGCTAGGCTTAGCGCTAGCTTGAAGAGCGAAAAAAACTCGCACAAACAGCGCGCGATGATCATGGCAACGCAAAGACAAATAGATGAAAAATGGCTTGATACTCTGGGCAAAAATACCCATCACAAGGGTGCAGCTCTAATCGCTCTGGCCGCGGCAAAATCTGAAAATCCGTGGTTAAAAGAGCAAGCCAAAACGGCTCTCTATAGCAGCGACTATGGGCTTCGCAGAGACTTGGCGTTTGCACTGCGTTTTATGGACCATAGCGATGAATATGCGAGTGAACTGATTAAGGACACGGAGGCGAGCATTGTGAACACAAGCATTGAATCGATGCGCGTCGCGGGGCGAAGTGATTTTGCTCAAAAACTTATACAAAACGCCAAAGGCGCGCCAAAGCACACGCGACTATCGAGTCTAGCCAATATCGCAGCTCTTATCGATAAAAAAAATGAAAAAAACATACTCAGTTTTGTTTCTAATGAAGCTTTTGACAGCGATATTGAAATAAAACTGGCTGCTATTTCATCCTTGTCCCAGATCGTTAGTTATTCGCAAAACAGCGAAATACGTGAAAACGCCCTACTCTCTTTGGCGCTAACCGCAAAAGATCCAAAGCCCGAGATCTCGACTGCTACACTCGCAGCACTCGCCAAAACACAGTCGCCCCAAGCTCTAGCTCCCATAAAAGAAGCCCTTACACAAAATGAAAATATCGAGGCCGTACTTGACGCGATCGAAATCTACCCCAGTAAAGATTTAATTCTCCCGCTAAACGCTTGGATTCATCAAAATTCGCAAAGCCCAGAACTCGCTAGGGCGAATAGTTTGCTTGAGCAAATACAAAAATAAAACACGCTTTACACTTCACTCATAGAATAATTTGGTTTTAAATGCGATACGCTCTAGTATGCTTTGTATTATTATTGCTTTCACCCCTATCTTGCAAACACCAGCAGGCGCCTGCTACAGACTCGCTTCGCTCACAAATCGTCATCGATGAAGCGCAGTGGCAAAGATCGATGGGTTTAGCCTGTAGCACTAAACGCTCTTGCTACCCACCGCTTACTTGCAACGACAAGCGCTGCGACATTCCCCCATCTATTTCGAACAAGCCCAACGCAGAAACGCCAAGTTTAAAGTTTACAGATAGCGATGGAGTACAGCGCTCCATACACGTTGAAATCGCAAAAAGCAGCTGGGAGCGCGAGTTAGGGCTGATGTTTAGAAAATACATACACCCTGATTGGGGCATGCTCTTTATCTTTGAGTCGGAAGATTACCGTTCTTTTTGGATGCAAAACACCTACATTCCGCTAGATATGGTGTATATTAGAGCCAATGGTACGGTGACCAACATTATTGAGGACGCGGCGCCGTTGCGAAGCGAGCTACGCTACCCCTCCACAGACAAAGCGAAGTACGTATTGGAACTAGCATCGGGCGGCGCCAAACGTTTGGGCATTAGCGTAAAGACGGTATTCAGCGAGTTCCCGTCACTTTGAATTGAACTGGAATACATTGAGTTTGCGCGGGGGGAACCTTTTTTCTTTTTGCAAAAGAAAAAAGGTTCCCCCCGCACCCCCCCTCTCTTCAATCGCGACACGGATGTCAGCGATTGGTCGCGGCTGAGGCCGCGCGCGAAGCGGCCACAGCCTGGACGGCTGTGGCACTAAAAAGAAAGCAAAATGGTTCAGACTTTTTCTGTACAAACCGTGTAATTCTCTGCTGAACTGATTATTTTATTCGATGAAGCCGATGCGCGTTCTTGTTTGTTTACGAAAATGGTGAGTTTTTTCCTCAAAGCAATGGCCTCTTATTACAACAACAATGTTGTTGATTTGGGCATAAAAATTTTCGTAATGATGAGTGCTAAGTCCTCGCCAAAAAATGAAAGTCAAACGACTCGTAGTATAAAAGTCAAACGACTCGTACTATATTTGAGAACTTAAACGTTCTACATGTAAAATGCTAAAACTCTGTCCAGATTTTGCAGTATATAAGCTATTGCTGAGTTTAGCCAAAACTTCAATACTTGCTTCAGCGCCTTGTTCTTTGATTTTCTCGAGCAATTCGGGGCTGGCAATGACTTGTACGCGCTGCCAAACTCCGAAAATATAGGCTTCATGGGGTAGTTCTAGCTCGCAGTCGTTGGCGCGGTATCGCAATTGAACTACGTTGATTTCGCTTTGAGACTGAGTGATAGCTTTGGCGTATGCGACGCGAAACTGGCGTTCAGCCCGCTTGACCGCCGCGACTTCGGGCGGTGTTTGGGAGGCGCAGCCCCAGCCTGCTATCATGCAAACTAGGGCTATGGTTGAGGCGCGTCGCATTGTTTACTCACTGAGCCACTTTTTGAAAGCGGCGAGTTCGTAGGGGCGGCCTAAGAAGTCTTTGACCATTTCATCGGCATCTTTGGCGCCACCAACGGCGAGCACTTTATTGCGGTATTCGCGGGAGACTGAAGGATCAAGCAAACCCTTAGATTTGAAGCGCTCTAGGAAGTCTTTTGCGATAGCCAAAGACCACATGTAAGTGTAGTAAATCGCGCTGTATCCATCGAGGTGTCCGAAGCTAGTGTAGCTGTGGTCGTCGTTGATGTAGGCGAACGGCGAGTATTTGTCGTGGAGAGCTTTGGCGAGATCTTGTAGGTGGATATCGGCGGGTTTGGCGTTGTGGAATTGGAAGCTAAGGGCGGCAAAGTACATTTGTCGCATAACGTGTACACCGAGTCCAACGCTGTCGGCTTGTTTCATGCGTTTAACCACTTGGGCGTCAATAATTTTGCCCTCGTCATTGGTCGCAAAATGTTTGAGCACGTCGTAATCCCAAGCCCACTCCTCGAAGAGCTGCGATGGTGTTTCGACGAAATCCCACTCACAGGAAATACCCGATTGGTTTGCCCACCTGTGGCGCCCCGCAAGCAGTTGGTGCATGAGGTGTCCAAACTCGTGGAAGAAGGTCACGACATCTTTGTGTTCCATGTAGGCGGCGTTGTCGGCACTGGGTTGAGGGAAATTACAAACCAAGGTCGCCGCTGGTAACTGCAAGCCCTCTATTCCATTGAGCATTCCAAAACTCGCCGCGTGTCCATATTTTCCATCACGGGGGTGCATGTCGAGGTAAAAATACGCAATAACTTTATCGTTCTCGATGACATTGTACGCTTCGACTGCGTCGTGCCAAACGGGGGCGTCCACTTGCTGGAAGCTAACGCCGAAGACTTGCGAAGCCGTTGCGAGTAAGCCTTTTTTCACCTTTTCGTATGCGAAGTACTCTCGAATTTCTTGGGCGTTTACTTGGTATTTTTCTTGTTTTAATTTTTCATTATAATAAAAGCGATCCCAAGAATAAAATTCGCTTGCAGAGGGATCTTCTTTCTTTTTGCGTTCCAATTGTTCTTTTACATCTATTTCCATTCGGGGTTTTGCCACTTTAACGACTTCATCAATAAAGCTGGCGACGGTTTCGGGGTTTTTGGCCATTTTATCGGCGGTAATGTACGCGGCCCAACTCGGGAAGCCAAGGAGTTGCGCGAATTCATAGCGCTGCTCTAGGTATTTTTTGAGCACTGCTTCGTTTGCGGGATATGCTCTTTCGTTAAATAGTTGTGTCAAATCGCGTCGAACGGCTTCGGATTTCGCGTAGCTAAGTACGGGGAAGTAATCGGTGTAGTCCGTGCTCAATTCGAGGTAACCGTCGGCGTCGCTTTGTTTTGCGGCGATAAAATCGGCGGGTAAGCCTTCGAGATCTGCGACTGTTACTTTGAGTTTTGGCTTGCTATCGCGGATATTTCGCCCAAAGTCGAGTCCCGACTGCACCATTGCGGCGTCAAGCTCGGCTAGTCTCCTTCGGGTGGCGTCATCTTTATCGACGCCCGCGCGTTCGTATTCACGCAGTGTTAACATGACGAAGCGCTTGGCTGCGCCGTCCAATTTGCTGGTATCGACAGCTTTTATCGCACTGTAGAGCCCCTTGTCCATGTTGATTTCGGTCAAAGCAGCGCTCGCCTCTTTTTGGCACTCTTCGGCCGCTTTTCGCACGTCTGCATCGGGATGCGTGTTGGCCATGAGGCTAGTAACGCCCAAAATCCGCTCAAACGCGATGTGTATTTCGTTCATTGGCTCAAGCGTGTTCTCCACGTTTCGCACGCCGTCTACCGACAAAATGTTTCCTCTAAACTCTTTGACGAGCCCGAGATTGTAGTCACAGTTGCTTTTGGCATCTTTTGCGCTCTCATAAAGTATGGGACGATCCAACTTGTTGAGCGTGAACTTGACGTTTTCTTGCTTTGGCGAGGCTGCTTCTTTGCCTTTCGAGCAGGCGAAGGCTGCGGCGGCTATCACGCCTAAAATTAGTACAAATATAATTTTTCTTTTCAAAACAAAACTCCTTGCATATAATATTCTAAATAAGCAACAAACAATCGAATTTTCCTTTGCGGGGGGACGCCCCCCTACGCGCGGGCTTCCTTCGTTATGGGCTAAGTTTTGCAAAATTCTCTGCGATGTTTCGCTTCATCAGCGAACCATCGCAGAGCATGCAAAACTCTAAGCCCCTAACTCAGGCGATCCCGCGCTACCCCCCAAAAAATGCGCTTACACGCGTTTTCCCCAACACTGTAGTGTAATACCTATTTCGGGTAAAACAAAGCCGTTAATCGTTAAAGCAGCTCCCACCGATGAATTCTCTTAATAACGAAGTTTGCGGAACGTGGTCAGGGTAGATGGAAACGATTTTGTCGATGAGTCTTCGTAACCTAAAGGCAACGGAGTGTGCGGGGTGATCTTCGGGAACTTCGAGTAGGTATCGTTCGGCGTAAACTTTGAGCACCGATATTTCGTAAACGAGCGAAGTATTGAAGATCGCATCCGCCAATTCCTGGTATGGGAAGATATGTTTAATTTCGCCGCGTCGCACCGATGGCCAGCGCATGATGTTGTCGGTAGCGGTAATCGATCGTTGGTGTCGGTCACGAACGATTCTGCGCATCAAACGCAGATCCGATACACCAATGCGGTTCACCCTATCCAGAGATAGGCTTGTCATGGGGTTAATAAAAATTCTAAAGACGCCATCGTTTTGATCCACGGGTAAACTTGGATTTAGAGCGTGGATTCCTTCGAGCAGGAGTACGTCCGTGGTTCCAAGTTTCATGGACGGACCGCCTTCGGGTATGCTCTTTCCGGTGTTAAAGTCGTAGCGGGCAATGCGAATTTCTTTGCCACTAACGAGATCGTGAAGTTGCTGGCGAAGCAAGTCGATATTGAGTGCTTCAAAGGCTTCAAAATCGTAGTCTCCCGTTTCGTCGCGCACCGTCTTTTCGCGGTCTACGTAGTAGTTATCGAGCGAGATACACTTTGGATTGAGGCCATTAACCTGTAGTTGTATGGATAAACGCTTGAGGAATGTCGTTTTACCCGAAGAGGAGGGACCCGAGATACAGATAACTTTAACGCGTCGTTCGCGCTGCACGATCATATCGGCGATTTGGCTTATACGCTTTTCGTGGAAGCCTTCGCTAACGCGAATAATCTGAGAGACATCGCCAGAGATGCACAAATCGTTGTATGCCCCAACGCTAGTGATCCCCATGCCTTGTAACCAGAGATCGTGTTGTTTGGCTAAGCGTCCTGGATGAATGCTGCGAACAAGTGCTTCGTTCTTAGTTTCGGAGTCCCCAAAATATAAGAGCAAATCCGAACCATAATCAACGACTTCAAACTTTTGTAGTAATCGCGCCGATGCGACCATGGGGGAAATTTCTATGGCGTAGATTTTACCGCAGGACACCAGTGCGATGGAGGAGTTTCGGGATTTGCGCAAAAACTTTACGGCATCATCCCAGCCTTGTTGTAAAAACAGGGAACGCGCCTCTTCGATCGACCAATAATCGCGGCGAAATACGACGTCTTCGTCTACCATTTGTCGCATTTCGTCGTTAAGTCGTTTGGCGAGTTCAGAGAGGCTGTAGCCCGCGAAATCCTCGACCTCAAAGAGGTGTGCAAAGCCGAGGCTTGGGCCAATGCGCAATTTGATCTTTGGATCGATTCTGTATG
This sequence comes from Bradymonadales bacterium, assembly GCA_041656175.1. Taxonomy (GTDB): domain Bacteria; phylum Myxococcota_A; class Bradymonadia; order UBA4248; family UBA4248; genus JBBAEA01. The sequence goes on from JBBAEA010000110.1 coordinate 8,329, forward strand.
CCGCTTCGAGGCTAAGGAGATCGAGGCTTTGGCGGTAGATTGCCCTACCTTCTAGTCCATCGCGTGTTAAAGGCGAAAGCGTTCCCGATGTGTAGATGGGACGATTTAGCGATACTGGCTTGTAGTTAATCATCCCCGCGAGTACGTCCTCGCCATCCACCGTGGAGGGCAGCACTTGAGATAGCGGTGTACCTACACGAACTTGTCGCTCTTCGTCGCCAATTCGTAGGGTGATGCTGGTTTTTATATGCTGAGACGGCGCGCTATAGGCGGCCAGCAGCGCTTGGGACATCTCCTCGATCCTAGAATCAGAACTTCGGGACGTGTTTTTGAATATTTGGAGCATCGCGTCGGGGTTTTCGACAAAAAGCGTTTCCAGTTCACTATTATCAAAAAACCCGATACAGCAATCGGTTTGTGCTCGTAGACTTACGCGCTCCTTCATCAGCGTCCACAAGCCCCAGGCTCCGAAGGCATCTCCGACGATGAGGTGAGAAATCTGCATATCGCCCCGATACACCGCAACTTCCCCGTTCAGTAGAATGCAAAACTTCTCATTAACTTCAATACTTGAACCTGCGCTGTAGCATTCAATTTGTAGTTTTTCGGTAAACGCAGCAAGCTGCTCTTTGCGCAAACCTTTTAAAACGCCTAGTTCGTTTAAGAGCTCCAAGGATAGTTCGTCTTTCGTTTTCATCATAGTTTCACTTCCTTTGTTTAACATTCGCTTAATTCCGTTATTCTTCGTTAGACTCGACTCTATTTGTGGGGCTCTACCCCACGCCTCGCTAAGGAAGCTCTGATTTATTGGGGCTAGCGCCCCAAACCTCGTCTAAGAGCCATCGCCCTTAAAACCCGTTTTGTGTGTAGGGCATTGATTTGATTCATTTTATTGTGAATGCTCACCTGACTTTCCTTCGTTTAGCCTCACTATTTTTGACTGTTTTTGCATTCATCGAAGCTGCTTTAGCCGCTCTTAGTCATTAAACTTTGTTCAAATATCGCTAGTTTATCATTTGTTTTCTGCAGTCTCAGGCAATTGTTTGTCTATCAGAGAGTATAAATTTTCTAGTTTCCTTAGATTGCGCAAAGCCTCTAAATCTCCGACCAAGGAATAATATGCCTTCATATCTTCCAGCGAGCCAAATTCGTAAATTTTCACTTCATGCTCATCAAGCACATGTATGTAAGGGATATGATTTTCAATTAAAATCTTCTCATAAGCTAATGAGCGCTCAAGTTCTTCAAAATCGTCGGTATCTTCGCAGAGTCTGGCATGAAAGCGCGGCAGACATGTATTCGAAAAATACTCTAGAGCCTCGCTAAGTTCGGGTTTAGTGTTTGCGAAACATGTCTTTAGTAAAGAAAAATAATTATTTGCTTCTACAAGGTTCTTTACGTAAGGCCACGCTGCTAGAGCGTAAGCAATAGCACCTTCGATATCTCCTTCGCGAAACTTATAATCGGCCAAAATCAACCACGGCTCAAAGTATGTCTTGGATATGCGAAGTAGTGTGTAACACAAGTCAATAAGCTCTTCCTGCAATTCGTATTCTTGCATATCACTTAATAAATACTCTATTCCATCAGTGATTTCATCCGAAATTATGAAAATGACTTTATGGTTTTTATCGCCACTATTGTGCTCTTTATTAAAGAATATTCCTGCAAAGGGACCAGAGAATGTGTTAATAGAAAAATATCGTCGATTGTACAGATGAGAATCCAAAGCGTTTTTGACTTTTTTATACAGCGCTCGGAGTTTAGAGATTATTTCTTCCTCACTGAGATCTTCAAAACCATAGAGTACCTCTCTAAAGTCATCTGCTGCCAATGGGAACACATCCTTATCTCCCTCAAGCAACTGGAGGAAAAGAACCACATCTTGCGCGAACTCATCGTTAGCAGCATACTTTTCTCGAATCTCTTGATATATAGAATTCTTCTTATCTATGAGATTTTGTAATTCTAGCTCATCTGAATCTTGTAATTCTTCCTCACCTAAATCTTGTGGTTCTAGCACATCAAAATTGATACTTTGCTTATTCTTAATATTATCGACTGCATCATTTATTTCATCGAGCAAGGATCTAGATTCTTTAACGACGCGCTTAAACTCTTCGATTTCTTGCTGCGTGTTTTTCTTTTTATCCTCCAGCGTAGTTTTATGCAAGAGCGCTGGGAAGTATTGGCGTTCCCGAATGGTGAAACAGCTCAATTCGACAAACTTATTACTGCCAAGATCGTAAGCTAAACCTTCAAAGTATGGCTCATAAATGCTATTGAGCATCTCTTCATCCTCGCCTGCTTGTCGGCGTTCTTCTTTTTCCTTAAGCAGCGTATGGAGTACTTTTTCTCGCAGTTGCTCATCTAACGAGTAGGGGATTCCATATTCCTCGAACTTTGCTTTTATTTCTTTTTCATCAAGTAGGTAGCACTTCTTCGTTTCGCTAACCAGTGTTTCGTAAACCCTGAGATTCATGTCTTCGAATTCAATGCTCAAGGATTTAATAATACAGGCCAAGGCTAAATCTTTGTCATATTTGTGTATAGAGAGCGCCAGTATTCCGTAGAGTTCAGCCAAGGATTCTTCTCTAAGCTCATATGACATAAGCTCAACAGACTGTTTAATGCACTCTTGATAGTTCTCAGAACGAGCCGCTTGGAATATACGATAAGAGGTGATCTTGGTATCCCAAGGCATTAGATTTTTGATGAGCTTCGCAAGTTTAACGGCGAGTTCGTGATTCTCCGCTCGCCTTAACGTGGTGTGGGAGTCATACAAAAGATCGATAAAAGGCATATGGATCAATACATGCTTTTGTAGGCCAAACTTTTCTTGATAAGAGTGACGTACAACTTTTCCGTAATCTGCATAAATAGCAAAACCAGACTTACTCTGTAGCTCTATCTGCTCGATAAACTCCTTCTCAAACTTAGGTAAAAAGCGCTCAAGAGAGGCTTCAAACTTGCGTGTTTTCTTTTGATTTCCCTGTAAGTCAACAGCGCGTTTTAGCTCATGAATGGCGATCACTTCCCACAATAAATCATCGATGGATTTATCGCGGTATCGTTCCGGGAGCATGCTGTAGCAAGCTTCCTTCTTTTCATCACGTAAGTGACTTAAAAATGCGTACGCCGTCTCGCTATGACTACTATTTTCACACTGATGGCAAAGAATCCAATACTCAAGCGTTGTTTTTACAAAAAGCGCTTTTTCATCTTCGCTCAAGATATCATTGAGGTATTCTACACTTGGAATAAGTTTTTTTTGTTTGGCTTTTGAGCTAAGGCGTTTTTTCTTCATCCGTATCCATAAGGGTAAGCGCAGCGCTTCACAGGCGAACACACAACTGCTGCGCTTTTATAAAACATCGCTTCAGCTTTTACAAGGACAGGCGCCTAGAACGGCTAGAAAGGCGTATAGCTAGTCTTTGAGAGCTTTGCACGGGGGGAAACCCTTTTCTTTGTGCCAAAGAAAAGATGTTTCCCCCCGTCCCCCCCTTCCCCAAAGAAAGCATTCTTTTAAGCACTTTTCGAACAAAATGTCATTCCATCTTCACCCTGCCTTATTTTATTAGCACTTTTAGCTTATATTTCTCTACAAAATGTCTCATTTTGTTTAAAACTGTATCAGATTTGTAA
>JBBAEA010000111.1:0-11795 GCA_041656175.1 Bradymonadales bacterium
ATATCCCCCCCCCCCCTACGGCTCACGGGTATACAATGAATCCATCTTCCAGCGGATAGGATTGTCGCGAATATACGCGCAGAATTTTTCCATCTCGGATTCGTCACGGATGATGTGTTCGTAATAATTGCGTTGCCACAATTTTGTGTTGCTTTTTTTTGCGGTATTCGTTGATACGCTGCGCTGAAAACGTCTTTAATGCAAGAACAATTTCCGATAATCTATGGCGTGGTTTTGATGATGGGGTGGTCGCAAGGGCAGGTTTGAAACCTGCCCCTACAATACACAATTACATTCTAGCAAACTATCCATTTTATGTTGAATTTTTGCCATTTTCGCATTGTTCAGAGCTTCCCTAAGGGATCAGGGGACTAAACTTACACAGCGAAAGCCCATGTCTGACGTTCGATAATCAGGCTCGCCTTCGTGACGATGCGCGACACGCAACCAGATGCCATATTCCCTCCAATAACCGCCACGTTGAACTCGAAATTTGCCACTCTCAGGCCCTGTGGGGTTGCTCACGGCAGCCGATTTATATTCACGCCTCGACCAATCACTAACCCACTCCCTAAGATTCCCCGCCATATCGTATAGCCCATCGGGCGACTTCCCCAATGGGAACTGATCCACTGGCGAAGTCTTGGCAAAACCATCATTGCAATACGATTCATCACAATTTGCCTTTGCAGTACTAGCACTCCACTCTGCACCTGTACAATACTGGCTACTCCAAGATTTAGGGCATTCATCACCCCACGGAAAACGTCGGTGCGTCGTTCCCTTAGCAGCTCGCTCCCACTCAGCCTCTGTCGGTAAACGCCCCTCTGCCCACTCGCAATAGCTTTTGGCTTGCAACCAATCCACACAATTGATCGGGTGATGTTCTTTTCCCACTACACCATAGGTACAATTTCTGCCCGTATTAGTGACTGTGCAGCTCCCTGCTTCTACACAAAGCTTATACGATGCTGCCGTTACCAAATAGCGATCCATCATGTAGGCGTTCAAAGTCACTTCGTGACTAGGTTGCTCATAAGAAAAGTTCCAACCGTCTGGGGGAGTACCCATAGAAAACGTAGTCGTATCGCCTGATGCAGGTATTCTAACACGATCTGGTATTTCACAATTATCTCCCGTCCAATTCAATGGGCAAGCACATTTATTTGGTCTTATACATTTCTTGTTATTCTCGCATTGGGGAGTGCATATAGGCATTTCACATCTTTCACCACTCCAGCCTGTTGTACAACTACACTCATTTGGTTTAGTGCAGCTTCCACCATTCTGGCAAGTAGGATTACATACAGGAATTTCGCAAGTCGCTCCACTCCAACCCGAGGCGCAGGTGCAAGTATTGGGGGCAGTGCATGTACCGTTTACACAAGCTTCAGCGCAAACGGGCGTTGCACAAGTTTCTCCACTCCACCCCGTGACGCAAGTGCAAGTATTGGGCCCGCTGCAAGTACCATTATTACAAGGTGACTCACAAATAGGAATCTCGCATCTAGCTCCGTTCCAGCCGTTTGTACATGTACATATATTCGTCCCAGTACACATTCCACCGTTAAGGCATTCAGAATTACATACTCCCTTGCAGCTAGAATCTACACACGATATCTGATCACCACATCGTTCACCCGTTCCGTCGTAAAAACAGCCACCGCAGTTATTCGGATCTGTATTAATATCAGCACAAGTCGCTATATTGTTAGCATCCAAACAAGCTATTTTTGGACTATCACAGCGTTCCCTGCAAGCAAACTCTATCATCCCTTCGCTCAAGCCCACTGGTCTACATATTCTTTCATTTGTACAACGCCCCTTCTTAAGCCCATAATCTAGCTCGCTCTCCATTTTGCATTTGCCCGCCGAACGCATTTCATCAAAACTGCACTCATCCATCTCATCAGGGCAACAACGCGCATCACGCGGCGGGCACACACTTTCTTGTCCTGGTGTAAATTCCAAAACTTCGCCCGTCTCGCAGGATAAGATTAGGAACAAGCCAATAAACAACAGGTAAAACACAGTTGCCACGCGCTTTTTTTGTACAAAATATATTCGCTCAAACATCTCCGCAGCCCTTCGCCAAAACAAAACCTAAGCTAATTTAGCATGACAACGCAAGCTAAGAAAATGCTTCTTTATCGTACTCGCCCCTACCACCCTGCTTACGCGTGGGCGAGCCAACTCACGAAAGGAACGAAAACTTTTTTACCACGAAATACACGAAAGCCACGAAAGCTTTTTTACCACGAAATACACGAAAGCCACGAAAGCCACGAAAGCTTTTTTTACCACGAAATACACGAAAGCCACGAAAGCTTTTAACGAATCAAGCTGGGTATGTAATATTAATGTATCTTTTAATCTTATAAAAGCATTTAAAAAAAGAAAGAACTTTTCGTGTATTTTCGTGTTTTTCGTGGTTAATAATTTAAAGACACAAAAGACAAGTAAGATTATAACAAATTAAGCTGGTTCTATAAAAATAAGAATTTTTCGTGTATTTTCGTGTTTTTCGTGGTTAATAATTTAAAGACACAAAAGGCACGAAAGACCATAATAAATCAAGTCGGTTCAGAAAAACTAAAAAAGAACTTTTCGTGTATTTTCGTGTATTTTCGTGTTTTTCGTGGTTAATAATTTAAAGACACAAAAGGCACGAAAGATCATAGCAAATCAAGTCGGTTCAGAAAAACTAAAAACGATTTTTTCGTGTATTTTCGTGTTTTTCGTGGCTAATAATTTAAAGATTCGTGTATTTTCGTGGTTCAGAATTTGACGAGCATCTTTAACAAGCACCGACTCCGACATCACCAACCGTCATAGCGGCATTCTGTTATATAACATGAGAGAGAAACTGGTAAACATCTATTCCCACACATTCCACAATGTTCATCGTTATATTTCAGATATTCCTCACAACCATTGCTGATATCATAATCACAGTCGTCATAGTCTGCATATCAAATATATTTGCATGCTCCATCAACACAAAATACTTCTTCAACGTTAGCTCCTGAAATCTGCTGAATGCAATTTATCTCATACTGACCGCATGCTGTCGCGGTATCAGCGACACAATTGTTCATACTTAAATGATACCCAGTTATACAGCTACTTGCTTGACAAACACCGTTATTGCAAGTCCCAGCATCCCAACCGGCGAGATTTTTACAATTAAAACAGCCGTTACCACAGCAAGTAGTTGTAGCACTTGGAACGCAGGTGTTCCCTGATATTACATACCCCGCTTTACAGATCGCGGCTTGGCAGACACCATTATTACAGCTCCCAATATTCCAACCAAGGAGTTTAGTACAATTATTATGAATACTACCACACTGAGTAACGCTATTGGCTATACATGATCTTTCCGCATTAAGAAAATATCCACTATGACATGCTGACGCATAACATACACCAGCAGCACAATACACAGAACTCGCGTTATTTTTGCTACAAATATTATCACAAGTATTACAATGCGAGGGATTATTATTGGTATCCACACAAGCATTCCCACACATTGTTAAGTCGGAACCACATGATGTTGAGCAGATACCGCCCGAACATACGGTTCCAGCTTGACATTGCTTATTTGTGCAATCCCCTTCCGTAGCACCACAGTAGTTATTATTCGTAGAGGGATCTACGCAACTCCCATCACAAAACACAAATCCTGCAGGACACAAACACTTGGAGTTGCTACAGATTCTACCGTCTGTACACTGCCTATTCGCGCAATTCCCTTCCGTTGCACCACAGTAGCGGTTATCGGTTTTGGGATCGATACACTGTTCGCCGCACAAAACCTGTCCGCTCAAGCAAGAAGCAGAACAAGTCCCATTAACACAAACCTCTCCGCTTGTACACTGCCTATTCGCGCAATTCCCAGCAGTTGCACCACAGTAGCGGTTATCGGTTTTAGGATCAATACACTGACCACCGCACAAAACCTGCCCACTCAAGCAAGTCGCAGAGCAGTTTCCACCCGAACAAACCTTCCCGCTCCCACACTGCTTATCCGTGCAATCCCCTTCCGTTGCACCACAGTAGCGGTTATCGGTTTGAGGGTCAATGCACTTTTCATCGCATAGAATCTGTCCAATCATACAATTGGCAGAACAAATCCCAGCAGAACAAACCCTGCCTTTTTCGCATTTTTCCCCCCTCCCGTTACCCGCGCATGCCCCTTCTGCCCCACAAAAGTCGTTGTTATTTAGCGGATCAATGCACTCGTCATCGCATAGAACCTCTCCACTTGAGCAGGGTGGTTTACACTCTGCATTTTTGCATTGCTCACCAGGATTACACTGTTTGCCAGATCCGATCGTAAAACAACCGCCGCAGTTATTTCTATCAGTGTTAACATCAGTACAAGTCGCTAAACCCGCAGCGTCCAAACAAGCAGTCTGCGGCTCTTCACAGCGTTCCAAGCAAGCAAACTTAATCGTCTCTACATCCAAACCCACAGGACGACATACTTTATCATTAGTGCAACGAGCTTTGTTCACCCCATAGTCTGCCTCATCAGCCATCTCGCACATCCCCGCTTCCCGCAATTCATCGACGCTACACTCATCCGCCCCATAAGGGCAACAACGCGCATCCCGCGGTGGACACACGCCGTCTAAACCTTCGGTAAAATCCAAAACAACGTCTAATTCACAGGAGAAAATGAAAAATAAGCTTATGAATAATATATAAAAAACACTTGATATACGCTTTCTTTGCACAAAATATATTCGCTCAAGCATCTTAACAGCCCTCCACCAACACCATCCGCAAGTTTATTTTAGCATTTCGGCGCGTTTTAAGCAAATCATTTTTTGTCCCCTAAGGAAATTCTGATTCATTCGGTATCTAAAGCTTTTTACTTTTGTGGGGGAAGTGTCCCCCTACGTGTCAACCCCGCGCTGTGCGCGGGTTTGCCACTACCCCCTCTGCGGGGACACCCCGCAACGCCCCGTCCAATTTTTGGCGAAACAAGACTTTTGCGGTTCCCCCGCACAAATCTCAAAAAAATACGTAGTTCTAAGAGCCCAGACGAGCTTGGGGCTGTAGCCCCAATGAATCCTCAGCATTACGGAAATCTTTTGTGTCCAAATCCACAACATCATTGTTGCAAGATGAGACCTGCGCTCTGAAGTAAAACCTCAGCATTGATGTAACGTACAAGATCGCTCATCGGCATCATCGAATAAAATAATCGTTTCAGCTAAAAATCACACGCTTTGCACAAGAAAATGACAGTATTTTGTTTTCTTTTTAGAAGGGAGCTGCGAAGGCGAGAAAAATATATGCTGAATATAAAATTCACTAGCTTGACCAAGAGTCCGAAATAAACTAATAAAATTTGACGAGTACAGAGGTATAGTCAATTCTATGCTGTGAACCACTCATTTCTATCATTTTTATACGGCACACTGGCAATAACACCGATAATTAGCTGTTTTTGCCTGATTCCGCTTCAGCTCATTTTAGCCGTTCTTTTTAGGACTTGGCGTACTAAAGGATTTCATGTGAAAAAACTACGAATCTCATTACTCATCTCTTCTCTTCGCTGAGCATTTTATTCTGCTCATGCACTTCGGGCACTTTTGGAAGCAGTTCCTGCACAAGGCACGAAGACTGCGAAACTGGCGTCTGTGAGGATGGCAGGTGCGTCGAGCCAGCTAAGGATTGCACATCTGACGACGATTGCATCTCTCCACTCAGCTGCGTGGACGAAAGCTGTATCTTGAAAAAAGGTAAGTGCTTGAAAGACTCAGACTGTGATAGTACGCAGCATTGCGTGGATCACAATTGTGAAGCACGCGCTCAGGGCTGCAAAAGTAACGAGGGCTGCGAAGGCGAACTCGTCTGTGTACAAAGCGCCTGTGTGGAGAAATCCCCTAAAACAAGTGATGCTGATGGTGACACCATTAGTGATTTTTATGAAGGCCGTGCCGAAATGATTGACACCGATGGCGATACAACGCCCGATTATTTAGATACGGACTCCGACAACGACACAGTGCTGGACTCCATTGAATACGGCAGCGATTCCCTTGGATACGAGCCCCATGATTCAGATGGCGACGGTATTTATGATTTCCGTGATGATGACAGTAACCATAACGGCATAGCCGATGCCGTTGAGTGTAAAAAAAATAACGATGGTTCATTCCCCGATAACGATGGGGACGGCATTCTCAATTGCCATGACATGGATAATGACAATGACGGCGCCAATGACAAGCAAGAAATCGAGGGTTTGATTCTGCTCAAAGATGGACAAGCTGTCACGGATGGGGATGGCCATTTCATCTCGGGCGGAGACTGCGACGGTGATGGCAAACCTGATCCGTTTGGCAATGCCGAAAACCCTTGGGATTGTGATCGCGATGGAGTGCCCGACTACCTCGATAAAGACAGCGATGGCGATACCATACCCGATAGCGTTGAAGGGAGCTATTCCGACTTTGATAACGATGGTTTTTATAACCGCTATGACCTCGATAGCGACGGAGATACCATTCTTGATGCGGATGAAGCCGGTCCCGATCCAACCAATCCCCGTGACAGTGATGGAGACACGCTTGCAGACTTCTTAGATAAAGACAGCGACAATGACGGTTTGCCCGATTCCAAGGAAAGAGAGCTAGGCACAGATCCGACTAAAGAGGATACTGACGGCGATGGCGTTTCGGACTTAATCGAATTTAGCGCTGGCACAGATCCCAAAAACCCCGACGATAATCCTGTTAAAAATGGTGACTTCGTCTTTTTGCTCCCCTACCAAAAGCCTTCCTCACCTTCTAAGGGCTCTATGTCCTTCGCCACTTCGGTACAAATCGTAGATTTGTACTTTGCTATCGATAGCTCTGGTTCCATGGGAGATGAAATCAAAGCGCTTGAAGTAAATCTACCTCAGATCATTAGCGATACCATGTGTAGACCAACCGGTGGCTCTTGCGTAGAAGATAATGACTGCACCGCTCCGAACTCTACCTGCAGTGTTACTAGCCACCTTTGCGTCGAAGATCCAAGCACTAAACCTGGCGGTTGTATTGCTGACTTGGCCACGGGACTAGCATTTTGGAGCGATTGCGGAAGATTTACCAATATGCAAACTATCACCACTAATCCTCAATACACCATACGCGCTCTAAACTCTTGGACCAATAACGATGCACAAGGCTACTATGAAAATCCCTATGATGCCCTTGCTTGCGCCGTCTCTGGAGCGAACTCCAGTGACTGCCCCGCGCGTGGAGACTCTTGTAACAGCGAAAACTGCGCAGGCTTTCGCCATGACGCTATCCGCATCGTTGCGCTAATTACAGATGCTGGAAAAGATACCAACTATTGTGACTCCAATCCTACCTTCAACGCTCCCGATGGCGAAGATATTGAGCTTTTAGGACGAAGAGCTGGCTGGGTTGCACACGAAAACAACGTCAAGGTAGTGGGCTTCTACAACGGCATTGACTCTGATATGGATTCAGAAAACGCCCTAACAGCCATCGTCGAAGGAAGTGGAACGGTTGATGGCAGTGGTAGCTCCGACCCCTTTATTATTGAAGGAAGTGGCAATAATGTCGTGGCTGCCGCAAAAAATGCGGTGATGAACATTAGCAAACAATCGCCGCTCAGAATATCCACGCATGCTGTCGATATAGACGCTGGAGCTACGCAGTTTATCGAGAGCCTAGAAGTAAATCTTGTAGACCAGAGCGTTGAGGGTAAGACCTGCACCAAGGTCACAGGGATAATCCCAGGGAAATACCAAGGCATTGAAAAGCTCAAACCCGGTTCATCCGTCTGTTACGATTTGAAACCTATTGCCCAAAACAACAGTGTGCAGGCTCTTAACGAACCTAAGGTTTTAAGAGCAAAAATTATGCTCAAAGGTGACAACTCATTGCTCAATGAACGCATTGCTTACTTCTTGATTCCCCCAACCTTTGAAGAAATTGCTAACTAAGAACGACTTCTTGTGGGGCTCTGCCCCACCTCAGCATTACGTATTTCTTTTGAGTTTGCGCGGGGGGAACCTTTTTTCTTTTTGCAAAAGAAAAAAGGTTCCCCCCGCCCCCTCCAAAAAAGAAAACAAAATGGTGCAGCTTTTTTTCTGTGCAAACTGTGTGAGTTTTAGCTGAACTGATTATTTTATTCGATTACCAATGAGCGATCTTGCACGTTTACGAATTGGTTAGTTTTTTGCTTCAGAGCAAAGGTCTCTTCTTGCAACCATTATGTTGTCGATTTGGGCATAAAAAATTTCCGTAATGATGAGTGCCCCACACCCCGCTAAGGGCTATCGCCCTTAGAATCTCTCCTCTGTGTAGCGTCTTGATTTTATTCGCTTTATTTTGAATAACTCGCCTGACTTTTCCTTTATTGATTGCCAAGTTCTTTGGCAAAGGTCGAAGCAAAATTTGTCGGAGTGAAGCGACGTCTATTCTCTGTAAACTTGCACTGTTTCATAGGCTTCGCTTTTCTTTTCGTCGCGAACGTAAATGCGTAGGCGATTAACGCCTTGTTGAAGTGGAATTTTAACATCTACCGTATCGCTGCCATCTTTGAATGCGTGATAGACAACCTTTTTGGCTTTAAGTTGGTGATTTTCTTCGGTAATGGCGTAGATATAGTAGTCTTTAAGTGGAAGGGAAGAGTGAACCTTAGCTTGCAGTCTAACGCTATCTTCTCTGACTTTTCGCGGCATATCTTTGTCGATAACTAATCTTGGAATAGTGGTCATCGTTGTTTGTGTATAAGGGCTTAGTGGCGCGTTGCTAGGTTCTAGTAGCTTTGTGTCAAGCCACGCGACGACGTCTCCTGCGCTAACACGCGAGAAGCCGTTAAACTCTGCACTCACGTCGACTACGCTTTGAGCTGATATTTGCGACAAGCTGTTCGCGTCTTTGACGGGCGAGACATAAAGCGGGCTATCTTCAAGAACCATGGCGCGGTAGCGCTTTTGTACGAGTTTTGCGTCACGCAAACTCAAGTCGCGTGCGCTTTGTAACGCGATCTTCTCAACAAGCATTTGGGAGCCCTTTTTGTCGTAGGCATGTAGTTCTAAGCTAAGGGGTTTTGTGCCTGGAGAAAGTGTTTTAAACTTAAAATCTTGAACTAAAATTTCGCCTTCTTTGAGCGGTTTTTTGGGTTCAACGCGGGCGTCTTGGAGTTGTATTTCTTTTACGCCTTTATTTTTCAAGAAAATCAAAGGTCTCTCCACGTCACCCTCGCCTATATTTTGTACCCAAACGCGCAGCGTAAGCTCTTCGTTCTCATCGAGTAGGCTGTTTCCTGCGCCAGATTTGTCCTTATCTATAATAGAGTAGTTAATACTAAAGTAGGGCTGCGCTCTTTGCTCTGTGGTGATGTATACGCTCTCTTCTAGTAATGCGCTACCCAAGTTAGCACTTCCCGAATCCGCGTAGAGTTTGACGCTGAACTTGTCTACACGCGAGTTTTGCGCTGTACTTGTGGATGACTTAATGCTTCGCGTGATTTTTTGCTTTGGTGCAATTTTTCCGAATATAAATTCTTTATCATCGACGCGTTTGAGCGATGACTCGCTAATGCCCACGATTCTATAGAGCGGTTGATCGCCTAAGTTCTCAACGGTAGCCGAAATGTCGTATTTCTCCCCAGCGTCGAAGCGATTATCGCTGCGTTCTGTGTGTATATATAATCGTATTTTGGGATCTGCTGGGTTCTCTCCAGCGCTCCAGTCTATGCCATTATTCTTTAGCCGCGCCACTAGCTCCTTATCCTCGCTCGCCTGCAGCTCTGGGCCTATAGAAGAGTAGAGTTCGAGTAGTTCGTCGCGCTTATATTTACCGTTAGCTGCGAGTAGTATATGCTTGGCGAGTTTAACTTCTGGGTTATCAGCGGGTTTTTCGTCTTTTGGGGTAGCCGCGATAATTTTCTCGACGTCGTCAAGGGTTAGTTCGCTATCTGCGTCGAATTCATCACTAGGTAGTGCCAGTCTATTAGAAATGAAACGTAGAGAATATGAGGGGACTACGTTTTTATTGGCCTTCTCGTTATCGAGGTGTCCACCCAATGAGTGTTCTCGGCGAACCCAAGATTTGCTGTATATATCTTCTTCATCGCTTTTTACGCGCATGGGAAGTAGCTGTATATCGGGGACTATGCCTACAGATTGGATGGATTGGTCGCCTGGGGTTAAGTACTGGGCGATGGTAAGTTTTAGTGCAGATTTGTCTTGTAGCTCGTAAAGTACTTGAACGCTACCTTTACCAAAACTTGTGTCACCCATGACGATGGCGCGGTTTAAATTTTTTAGTGCCCCTGCAACAATTTCGGATGCGGAAGCGGAGCTAGAATCGATCAAAACGATAAGGGGGTAGAAGGCTTGAGTAAGGCGCGCTGAAGCTGTGTATGGCTTGCGATAGCGTTTGGAGGAACCTTCGGTGGTAACGATTACGCCTTCGTTTAGGAAGTCATCAGCTATCATGACAGCTTGGTCAAAAAGCCCGCCAGGGTTACCACGTAGATCGAGGATAAGTGCGCCGATACCGCCCATTTTTTTATCCAACGCGTCTAGCTCTTTAATAAGATCCGCTTGGGAGTTGCTCTGAAAGCCTTTTATTTTTATATAAGCGACTTTATCGCCTAGGTCGTCGGCCACAATACTTGCGATACTGATTTCCTCGCGCACTACAGTGATGTTTTTCGCTTCCTTCCAGCCTTTTCGCATGACAGACAATTTTACCGACGTCGCAGGCTCGCCCTTAAGCAAGTCTACGGCTTCTTGCAGGTTCATATTGAGAGTTGGTACGCCGTCGATGCTTAAAATTTGGTCACCCGCTTTCATTCCAGCTTTTACCGCGGGCGGGTTTCCAGGCATAGGTTCCATGAGCACCAAGACGCCGTCGATCATGCGCACCATGATCCCTAGACCACCGAACTTACCGCGATTTCCCTCCGACATATCGCGATATAACTCACTAGATATAATCATGCTGTGTGGATCCAAGGTACTTAGTAATCCATTGATGGCAACGTATTCAATATCCTTACTCTTCACATCTTCTGGTAAATCGGCCTGTATAAAGAGCAAGATTTCCTTTAATTTTAAGCTCAGCTCCCATAGGCTAGCGACTGTGTCCAAGTTAAACTCTTTAGACTTCGCTCCTATCTGCACTAGAACTTTGCTAGGATTATCTTTTACATCGCGATCAAAGCTCAGCAAAAGCTCTGGCACTGATTTTTGTATTTCATCAAGTGTAGTGACGATCATGGTTTTGGGTTCAAAGCGCGAGCTATCTACATAGTTCTCTTGTAGCTGCAGTAGAACGCGGTTAAAAACCTCAAGTGCGGCGAGTTCGTGCGGTAGTTCTTTATCATCTAGCTGCTTTGCCATTAAGGCGTTTGGTTGCCACGAAAAAGCAGACCATCCGCCGCTATGCACTATTGAGAGAGCAAAGCCGCCGCAAATCAAGAGCAGCGAAAAAAACCAAACGAGTACAGACTTTAACTTCACTTAGAATCCTCCAAACGCGCCACCACGGCGCTGCGTGGCTAGTCTAGCGAACAATTTAAGATTGGTCTTCATTTCCGAAAGAGGAATTTACGCATCCCACCAACAATCTCACTGCGTAATATGGGCATTGGTGCAAGAGTAGCTTTGGCTAAAACCGCCATAGCCAAAGTTTTGCCCTATAAAACGATGCGATGAAAGGCAAATCTTCTTTTTTTGCAAAAGCGCGCGGGGGTAGACCGAGACCCCTGAGCAAAAGGCGCTGCGAACGCATGCTGTGCGATGG
>JBBAEA010000112.1:0-11760 GCA_041656175.1 Bradymonadales bacterium
ACCGAGCTTTGTGGTAACGGCGAGCTTGATGCAGGCGAGGTATGCGATGACGGTAACCGAGTAAGCGGTGATGGTTGCAGTGCGGATTGCTTAAGCGACGAAAGTTGTGGCAATGGTATTGTGGACGAAGGCGAGTTCTGCGATGATGGCAACAATGATGATAATGATGGTTGCAGGGCAGATTGCCTGAGTAACGAGCGGTGTGGCAACGGCGTCATCGACACCCACCTCGGTGAGCAATGCGATGGTGAAGATTGGTGCGACAAGCGTTGCCGCGATACACGAGAACCGCTACCCGATGCCGATGGCGATACGATTGCCGATGAACTTGAGGGCAGGGACGAAGGTCGCGATACAGACGGTGACACGGTTCCCGATTACCTTGATCTCGACAGTGACGGCGATACTATTCCTGACAGCGTCGAAGCGCAAAACGGCGGTAGTACTTGGAATCCACCTAAAGATAGCGATGGCGACACTATTCCCGATTACCTCGATCTCGATAGCGACGGCGATGGGATTCCCGATAGCGTTGAAGCGGGAGCTGATCCAGAAAACCCAGTCGATAGCGACGGCGACACCGTACCCGATTACCTCGATCTCGACAGCGACGGCGATGGGATTCCCGATCTTGTTGAAGGGGCTGATGATGTCGATGGCGACACTATTCCCAACTACCTCGATCTTGATAGCGACGGCGATGGAATCCCCGATTGGGCTGAATACTACGGCACTGAATTTGAAGACGTCGATTTAGATGGAATTCCCAATTACCTCGACACGGACTCCGACGATGACACAATCCCCGATAGCGTTGAGAGCGGTGGCGGTCCCGACGACCTTTCGGACAAAACGTGGCTTGCCCGCGATAGCGATAGTGATACCATTCCCGATTTCATAGATGATGACTCCGACAACGACGCCGTAAAAGATAGCGTTGAGCGCCAATTTGGCACTGATCCCAACAATCCCGACACCGACGGGGACACGATCCCTGATGGCGTCGATGGAGTGGCGCGCTACGACGAAACTCTCGCTGCATGGGTAGGTATCGATACCGATGGCGATACTCTTATCAATGCCTTGGATCTCGACAGCGACGGCGACACCATTCCAGATGCCGAGGAAGCGCGAATAGTTTGTAAGAAGGATCCCATGGGGACTGGTGGATGTCTGCTTGACGCCAATGGACGCGTTATTTTTGAAGCAGAGCGCACAGAACTCTGGGCAAAGCTTCCCGACTCCGATAGCGATGGTATTCCTGATTTTCTCGATTTCGATAGCGACGGCGACGGCTTACCCGATAGACTCGAAGTGTTATGCCCTGATGGAAGGCTTTCGCGGTATACGGGCGACGTCGACGCGGATGGTTATTCCGATCCCATTGAACACAGCTTTGGAAGCATGACCACGAGCATTGGTGCTATTACAATGATGTGTGACCCCAGTGTGAAGGTTACCGATGCCACCACGAGCGATGGCAACAAAGTCGAGTTCTACTTCGAGTTTGACCCCCACAACGGAAAAGTGACAGGAAAGGACTTGCTCACCTTTAAGCCCACCGTTAACAGCCTCGATTTGGTCTTTAACATGGACACTACAGGGAGCATGGCAGGTTCGGTCAACAACATTAAAACGAACATCCGCGACGTTGTGATACCGGGCGTTCGCGATGCTGTACAAGATAGCGCTTTTGGTGTTTGTGCTTTTGATGACTATCCTGTTTCTGGTTATGGTGGAGCTGGGGATTTGCCCTTGCATGTTTACGGCCAAGTCTCTAACGATGAGAGTACCGTCCAAACTAACGTCAATAAATATGCTCTGCACTATGGAGCCGATGGCCCCGAGTCAGGTTATCCTTCGCTTTATGCAATTATGACAAACACCGCGCTTAAATGGAATGGTGGCTCCGTAGGTCCATGGCCAGTGCCCAGTGGTAGATGGGGTGCAGTGGGATTTAGAAATAATTCCTTGCCCGTTATCGTGCATATAACCGATACTTACTCACATGATGCTACATACCAACCTTACAGTAGTACCTATGTATATAATGCGCCCACAAGTAGCCAAGTTTACGAGATGGCTAAAAACAAGGGTGTTCGCATTATCACTGCGTATCAAAGCAATAACCCCACAATTAATCACTCACAACTCCAAGAGATCGCCGAGAAGACCAACGCCGTTGTACCTGTTTGCGCCTTCAAGAACGTTAGCAATGCGTGGATTTGCGGAGAAAACAAATGCTGTACCACAAACAATTCTACGGGTGAAGCACCACAAACCGTTAATGGCAAAGATGGCCAGTGTGCGCTCAAGTTTAAGATTGGTACCGGCTCAGGTTTAAGTACTTCGGCAGTAGTTGGCGTGGATGCACTCGTTAAATACACGACCTTTGACGTACGTGCAGGCTTTAGCGGTAACGCTATTGCAGGGACAAGCGTAACTACGCAGTGCTTCCTCGATAAAGTCGAAGCCAAAGAATATGTCGCCCCGCCACTTGAACCCGAAAGGTCCTGTAACCCCGTTGCGCAACCCGCGATGTTCACTGCCACCTACAACGATGGTTTTACGAACTTTGCTACGGGCACATCGTCAACGAGCCGCGAAAGCGCGCAGCTCAAATTCGATGTCGACGCGAGCTGGGCAAAATGCGCCGCTGGAGGCTTAAAACAGCTACCGCAAGGTCAAGTCTTTGAAGCCTACATTCAACTTTACGACCAAACAACGGGTGTAACCTTGGGTAAACCCAGAGTTGTAGCGATTTACGTTGCTCCATATATCGCGCCTCAAGTATAACTTGGATCGTCGATAGCAAAAAGCCCCTTCTCCTGAATAGGATCGGGGGCTTTTTTGCTAAAATCGACGTTAAAAAACTCCTGTTAAAGCCAAAATTGCGCAAGCAACGCCTAGGGATGCTCTGATTAACGCAAAGGCAGTCAAAAACTAGCTAGTGTAAGGCAATAAAAGCTATTTTAGGTAGTTTGAACTCAGTCAAAAAATCGAAAGATGCTATTAGCATGTTTGATGCGCATTTTCGGTGCAAAGAAAAAGGAGCTTTTATTAGCAAGCCCCAATGAATCAAAACATCCTTAGCGCTAAATCGGGCTTTTTGACGCAATGGCGACGATTTCCTGGGGCGTAAATAATTTACCCTCATTGCTTCTCATTGCTGGGCAATGCTGTGCGTAGCGATCCCACAGCGTTTTGTCGCCAAGGAGCACGCGCCAAAAGGGGTAGGCGCGGCATTGTGCGGGGCGCTGTTCGTAGATGCTGCAACCTTCATCGTAAAAGATGCACATCTTCGTACTCTCGTTGCTGCGCGCTTTGTAACGCTCTTTGTCTTTGCTAAAGACCTCAGACTGCGTAAAATACTGCGCAATCAGCGCGTCTTCGTTCATGGATTTTGCCTCGGCGAGTGCTTTTAATTCGTTTGGGCTAAAGTAGAGTTCGCCTGGCTCTCCTTGGCAGCAGTTGCCGCATTGTTGGCAGCTAAAACGTATTCCATTTTGCCAAAATTGCTTTGCCATAACACGCTTTTTTAGGGTGAAAATGATGGTTAAAGCCTTTTTACGGTGTAGCTTCTTCCTCTTGTTCTTGGTCGGGGGCTTGGAATTCTAACTCATTGTCGGGATCGCGTCCGTAGGTCGCATCGCTCTCAACGTAGCAAAATCGTTTGTCGGCAAAATCGTCGCGACAAACATAGTTTTTACGACAATCTGAGTTTTTCTTACACTTCTTTAGACAATAGCTGATTTGCTCCGTAAAAGCGACGCAAACAGCACCTTGCATGCAGTCTTCATTGAGTTCACAGTTGTAACTCAAACAATAACCGCCTGGCGATTCGCGATCGCAGACCATGCCGATGGGACAGTCATTGGTGGTGTCGCATTTATCGCCCACTGCCGCTTCGCAAGCAAAACAGAGTATGGTGCATAATAGAATAATGAATAGATTCAGTGTTTTGCTGGGCATCTTCAATTGCACTTTGTGCCAATTCTTGGCTCAATAGAACTCAAAACGTAAGTCCCCACCACTATGGCGTGTGGCTTACAACTTGATACGCATAGAAAAACGCGCTGGCGATGTCAATCATTAACGCCCTTGCTGTGCATGGAGTTACGAGCCGTGATTGACTTTGCTTGCTGTTTAGTCTCGGGGCGTAGTTTTGTTAAATAATGGTGAATAGGGCTTACGCGCTGGAAGGGGGGTAGCGCGGGATCGCCGAACAAAAGTCGCTACGAACGCATGCTGTGCGGTGGTTAAGCGTTCAGCGCAAACAACGCACAGCATTTTGCGTTCGTTGTCGAATTTTGCGAGGAAGCCCGCGCGTAGGGGGGCATTAAGCCCCCCACCCAAGGGAAATAATGAATGAACCGCAGCTGCAATGCAAATCCAAAAAACTTGTCATTTGTCGTGATGCGTGGTAATTGGCTAGCACTGGCGAGGTTTTTGGCCAAGCTACTGAAATGAGAGTTCATAATGTTAGGTCGTTTGGTAGAGAGAATGAAGGGAAACAGCCGTCCTGTTGTGAACCGCGGCAGTTTTCTGGATGGGTGTTTGGAGCGAGTGCGGCCGCGCTTGGTCGAGCACTTTCTGAAGGCTTTAGACGAGAACCCGCATTCGGATTGCTTGGATCTGTTATCGCTTTTTATTGTCGAGGATTTGTTGAAGGGGGAGAGTTGCGAACCGGCGGCGGCGCGTGCGTTTTTTTCGGTGCTTCTTGAAAACGAGCATTTACCGCTTGGGCAGCAGCTTTCGGATGCGGAGCTGACCTTGTTGCGTGACCTCTTGATGGGGTATTTTAAGGGCAACGACAATGTGAACGAGAAGGGCGCGGAGGTGCTGAGCCTGATTGAGCGCAAGTTCATGCGAGGGGAGTTTTCGCAAGCTCGGATTTTGCTACAAATATTCGAAACTGACGAAGAGACGCGTCAAAACAACGAGCGCAACCTTTTTTACGAGGAGATGATTACGCGTTTGTCGTTGGCGAGTTCTAACGCCAAGGGATTGCCTAGCAGCGTTCTTGCCAAGTTTGATGAAGAAGACTTTGAAGATGCGGCTGTGAATGAGATGTCGCAGAGTTTGGCTAACGAGAGTGATTTGCGCTTTTGCCTATTTTTGAAGGATCAGGCGGAGCTGGCAAAGTGGCATGCGCAGTTTGAACGACTTCAGGAAAGCTCGGCTTCGTGTATTTCGGATTATGTGCCAGTGGCGCGCTGGCGTAGGCTAGGGACGCTCAAAGATGAGAGTATCAGCTCGCAGGTACAGCGACATATGACCTTTGAGATGTTGCGTAGGCACGTGCAACTCAAGTTGCGTATGTGCTACTTCTTGCTTCTTGCGAGCGGAAAGACTGGGGTGGAGTGGTTTATTTTTTCATTCTCGGAGTGGAGTTTGAAGCACTTTAACGTCGAAGCGCGTGAGGTGCTGCCCTTTGTACATCGCAGCAGCGTGATGGAGGGCTTGTGTTTGCAGGAGGTCATGGATATTGCGGTGGATCGGTTTTTTGGCCCCAGCCTCAATAAGGTCAACATCACTAAAGAGCAATCCGAGAGCGCGTGGCGAGCGACTGTGCGTAAGCTCTCCAAGACGCATTTTGCTAGTATTCCACGTGGTTACTACAATTTAGGCGACTTTATCCTCGACGAATTGTTGCCCTTTGAACATGTCGATCCCCTTCTGGCCTATAAACTTTATCTTTTGATGTAGGTGCTATATGCGTCGAAGCTCGGTTTTCTTACTCTTTAGCTCACTTTGGCTCTTTACGACGCTTAGTGCCTGCTCGTTAGTGTTCGAACCAGCTCCTAAAGCCATAGAGCGCCTCTTTGCGGGTTTCGCCAGCGGTTACCACCAAGTTACGCGCGATCTGTGCGAGCAAAACAAGGATTTGCTTCCCAAACTCGAGCAGGCTGGGGGGCTTATCGCGTCTGATTGGTACAACGCTCGTGAGGGCTTTTACAGCATTACTAGCATGGAGAAGGTGCAAGATACCGACACCGTCTTTGTATACGTCGATGTCAAGGTTCCACGTACCCAACGTGATCCGCTCATTACGCCATGGGTGTTTGAGATGAAACGCGAAAAGCTGCGTTGGTACATCTTATCAGTGGATGGCGTCGAAGAATTCATCCGCCTCGCTCAAATCGAGCGCGGCATACTCTAATTTATTCTTAATGTTCATGGAAAATACTGTATCTAGAAACAAACCCTTAGTTTTACTGGCAGACGACGATCCCGAACTGCGTCAGATGGTGCGCTTACATCTGGAGATGACAGAGTGCGATGTACTGGAAGCTAGTGATGGCGCGGAAGCCTTGGAACTTCTTATTGAAGAGCACCCCCAACTCGTCATTCTCGACGTCATGATGCCCGAACTAACGGGCTGGGAAATATTGCGCTATCTTCGCTCCAAAGAGCAGTACGATGATATCGGTGTGCTGATGCTTACGGCTATCGGTCCTACACTCAACGAGCTTTCTTCTCCTATGTATGGAGCGGATGATTACATCGATAAGCCCTTTAAACTCGAAGAATTATTGGCGAAAATACGTAAAGTTTTAGCAAAGCATGAGCAAGTTCTAGAAGATAAGTAAGGCTTTTTATTGAGTATTTGCCTTTCGTCCTCAATTCGATTTCTGGCTTCTAGTTTGCACGAACACAGCTATACTTTGACCAGGGGCCAGAGAGCGGTTGGAGCGCAGTGAGCTCTTCTACACGTTTTAAAAATGTGCTTCGCAAACAGTGCTTAGCTCCGAAACGTGCAAGGTGTTCGGTATAGGCTTGGCAATCAATAAGAGGGAAGTCGTGTCTATGTAGCCATTCAACGAAGTGAACGAACGCCACCTTCGACGCGTCCGATACGTATGTAAACATGGATTCACCATAGAACATGCGACCGATAGCAATGCCGTAAAATCCGCCCACCAGTTCATCTTCTAGCCACGCTTCCACACTATGCGCGTAGCCCAAGTCGTGCAGCCTACAGTAGCCTTCGATTAAATCCTTGGTTATCCAAGTTGATGTCTCTTCTTCACCTTCGTCTGTGGCTTGCTCATGCTGATCTGGCCGTTTTCTACTTGCGCAGGCGTTGATGACGCGCGAGAACGCAGTATCCATCGTCACGCGAAAGGGCGTCTTCTTCATGACGCGTTTTAGACTACGCGGAATGTGCAACTCGCTGGTTCGCAAAACATAACGCTGCACCGGACAGTGCCAAAATATCGGCATTTCCTCTGAGTGCGGCCACGGAAATATTCCGCGCCTATAGGCTTGGAGTAAACGCTGAGGCGAGTAATCGCCGCCTACCGCTATAATCCCACGGCCATCACAGTACTCAAGACCAGGAAATTCGTCTGTAACTTCCCAGTAGTTCAAAGCAGACTGTTTCACGTACAGGGGTGCTAGTTCTTCTTTGCTCATTTGCAGCTACAAAAACCCAGCGCTACCGCTGTTGCTCATAAGAGATAGCAGCAGTGCGTTGGGCAAAAGTAAAGTTACACGCCCAGCAAAAAATCTACTCACTTTGCCTGTTATTGTATTGCTTGGGTAAGCAGAAGTAGCCCGTAGATTCGCGTACCCACTCTACGCAAGCGGCATCTTCGGGACAGCTCGTTTTACAATTCTTGCCCTCGGGGCAAGAGCAATGTTTACCTTCGGGACAATTCTGTGGTACGCAGCGATGCGTACAGAAGGGGTCGGAACCTTCGTAAACCCCACAAAGTAAGCTGTCGCAGTCAAAGACATAATCGCTTGTACATGTAGGACTAGGTCCATCAAAACAGGCGAGTTTTAGCGCAGTGGTTTTAGGTATTGAGCAGGGACCATATTCCTCGGGACTGCAAGAGCTCGCAAGCACAAGCAGTGAAAAGCACATTAGCATTGCAAAAGCCAGTTTTAGCTTCCTCATTATCCAATTCTCCATACTTTAACGGCCATCACAAACAACGCAGATCGCCTCGCATGGCATTGTAAAAAAAAGCGTAAAAAAAGGCAAGCTTTTCGTAAATATCACTACAGCTTGTGCAAATCTAAGCAAAGCCCCATCGGGCTTAATGCTAGAACAAGGATTTGAACTTAAACTCCGTTCTTCCTAAGCGAATAGTGTCGTTGTCGATGAGGTCGGATTTGGTGCAGCGTTTTTGGTTTACGAAGGTTCCGTTCATGGAGTCAAGATCGGTGAGCTGGAAGACACCGTTTTCGTGTCGGATGGTGCAGTGTTTTGCGGACAAGAAGGGGTCGGTGATGACGATATCGCAATCTGCCGCAGTTCCTAAAATATTCTTCCCATCGTAGATGCGAAAATCCTCGCCTCGGTGGTTGCCGTTTTGCGCAACGATCCAGCCTACAACGTATTTGGTAGCCTTGGTATTGAGCTCATCAAGGCTTATCGCCATGGTCTTTTCGTTCAGATCCATAGCTTGTGGTTGTGGCATGCCAGCGATGGGTGCAGGTGCCTGCGGTCCAACGACGCCGACTTGTGTTCCACAGTATGGGCACATATCCCAATCTGCTTGCAAGCCAGAGCCACAGTTCATGCACATATCAACCATGGCTGCCTGATTTTTGTTTCGCTTTCCCTTACCCATCTTTGATGAATCCTGTTGTTTAGTGGCAACGGCTCCAGCAGGCGGGCGTGCTGGGCTCGCTGCAGCTCTGCCAACGCCTCCACCTTGTGCTGGTGCGCCTGAACGCGCCTGCTGAGTTTTAGACCCTCCCAACTGCGCTGCTTTCTCTGCACCAGCCTTAGACTCACTCGCTCTCGTTGGTACATTAGACGGTGGTGGGCCTTTCTTTTTGTTTAAACCAGTCGCTTTGTCGGTCATTTTATAGGCTTTTTGATCCAAGTTCTCTATGGACGTCATAGCCTTGGCCTGAACCTTACCGACAGTATTGCGACGCACCTGCGCGGTTAAACGAGTTTGGTATCGCCTTGTAGAAGAGCGAAACATCGTTGTAAACATGCGCGTGAAAAAATCCATACTACCTCACCTAAAGTCTTGCTGCTCGTGCAAAACCTAGTACTAACTCTAAGCATTCTTCAACAAAAGGCAAGAATAAAGCGAATTTGGTAAAGACCAATTCGCTTTAAAAGTCATTGCGTAGCGCTTAATTGGCTACAGCGACGGGCTATAAAATACTAGCCGCTGTTCGCCGTAGCTAGATCGCTTGTCTTTGACTAATCTTCGTCATCATCCTTGGCACCACCGAAGGGCGATTCCTTAACAATGTTGGCTTCGAGGTTTGCAGGCACGTCTTCGTATCCCACAAATTCCATGGTGAAGGTTCCTTGTCCACCCGTCATAGCGCGCAGATCAGGCGCATAGCGTTGAATCTCGGCCAAGGGGCAAAGTGCGTGGATAATCGTCTTTTTGTGATCGGGATCCATACCCAAAACACGTCCGCGCCGCGAGTTGATATCGCCCATGATATCGCCCACCGCGTCGCTGGGAATCGTGATGTCCATCTTATAGATGGGCTCAAGTAGCTTAATCCCGCCCTGTTCCATCGCTGTGCGAATACCCTTGGAGCCCGCCGCTTGGAACGCAACTTCCTTCGAGTCTACGGGGTGATATTTACCGTCGATAAGCTCAACAGCTAAGTCCGTAACTGGGTAGCCAGCAAGCGGACCGCTCTCCATACGAGCAATGATTCCCTTCTCAACTGCGGGGATAAACTGACGCGGAATCGCGCCACCCACGATCTTGTCTATGAATTGGAAGCCCTCACCGCGTGGAAGTGGCTCAACGTTGATGAAGCAAACACCAAACTGACCAGCACCGCCAGACTGTTTCTTGTGCTTGCCTTCGATGTTTTGTACGCGTTTCTTAATGGTTTCGCGATACGAAACCAGCGGCAGCGAAGTTGAAACGTCAAGCTTAAACTT
The DNA here is from genome assembly GCA_041656175.1 of Bradymonadales bacterium. GTDB lineage: Bacteria > Myxococcota_A > Bradymonadia > UBA4248 > UBA4248 > JBBAEA01. The sequence continues at coordinate 9,884 of JBBAEA010000112.1, forward strand.
ACGCTTCATCTTCTCGATCGCCATATCAAGGTGCTGCTGTCCCATGCCCTTAAGCGTTAACTGACGCCCCAACTCGTCGTAACCAATAGACAGCGTCGGATCCTCGTCAATAAGCTTATCAACAGCGCTGCGAAGTTTGTCCTCTTCACCCTTGGCTTTAACCGCGAGGTTAAACTCCATCATCGGTGCGGGGTAACTAACGGGTTTGTAAGAATAGCTCGCGCTCGCTGCTAAACTATCGTTCGTTTTCGTGTCTTTGAGCTTGGCAACCGCAATAATATCGCCGTACACGCCCTTTTCCATGGGCTCACGATTGTTGCCACGCAGTGCATACAAAGTTCCCAATCGCTCAGACTCGCCTGTGCGAACGTTTATTACCGAGCCATCCGCAGGAGCATTGCCGTTAAAAATTCGGGAAATAGTCAATTTCCCCGAAAATTCGTCGATGAAAGAACGCACAACTAAGGCGCCAAAGGGGCCAGTAGCCGAGGGTTGCATCGTTTCTTCGACGCCGTCTTTTTCGATCAAAACGGACTTGCGATGCAAGGGGCTAGGCGCTGCTGTGGCGATCAAGTCTAGTAACTGCTCAATACCAATCAGGTTTTCTGCCGAGCTGTACACAAGAGGCACTATTTGCGCGGTTTGCAGAGCATGCGGTAGGCCACCCTTAACCTCGTCTTTTGTCAGTTCTAGGGTATCCAAATACTTTTCCATCAAAACGTCATCAGTCTCAGCGACCGCTTCAGTCAACAATTCCCAAGCCTCGGCGAGCTGGTCTGCATACTCCGCGGGCACTTCGCCCTTGGTGAACTTGCCCGTGGCTGCACTGTAGGTGTAGGCCGCATCATCAAGAACCGAAATGATGCCATTGAAGGTCTCCGCCGCCCCCATCGGGATCTGTAGCGGCACAGCTCTTGTATCGAGCTCTTCGGCAATATCGGCCAAGCATTGCGCCGCATTCGCGCGCTCTTTGTCCATTTTATTAATGACCAAAATTCGCGCTAAATTTAGCTTCACCGCCTCAGCATTGAGACGCTCTGTCTGTACCTCAACCCCATCAGGCGCCGAAATCACTATAACAGCCGTGTCCGCGCCACGAATCGCCGTAAACGAATCGTACACAAAGTTTCCGTCTCCCGGTGTGTCGATGATGTTCACTTTCTTGCCAGCATACTCCACCCATGCAAACGCCGATGCGTTGGAACCACCGCGCTTCATTTCTTCAGGCTCAAAGTCAAAGGTCGATGTCCCCGCCGTCGTCGAACCTAGGCGCGTTGTTACACCTGTTTTGTACAAAATCGCTTCACCAAGCGCCGTCTTACCACAGGCGCCATGTCCCACAAGCGCTACGTTTCGGATATCATTTGAATCGAAGAGCATTTTCGCCATTGAACTTATCTCCTAAGTAAAAAATCAACCGCAACCAAATACCGCGGTCCCAAAGCCAAATATCATAACGATGTCACCGCGTTTCGTAAAGCCTTCAGAAAGCAAAAATTCAGCTTCACCATTTACGCCGACTACGCGGCCGTCTTCGCTTTGTTTAGCTTTTTGCGAAGATGCTTCGCGCTAAGTTAAGAGAAAAGTCACGGATTTGGCAGTTTTTAGTTTGTATTTTTGGCTGGGGGAAGTTTCCCCCTACGCGCAAGCTTCCCTCAAAATTCGATAAGTTCCGCTTTATTTTGTGCGACGGTTAAGCTAACCGCTTAACCGTCGCACAAAATGCGTCACTTATCGACTTTTTTGGGTCATCTTGCGCTACCCCCTTGTAAGTAATCCATTGCTATGTTTAGCTAGCATAGCACGAAGTGCGGTGAGCGTTTCTACCCCCTTGGGCTAAAAGCCTGTCATGGAGATCACCCCCCGCACTTCAACCT
>JBBAEA010000113.1:0-11610 GCA_041656175.1 Bradymonadales bacterium
CGGTCACGACCTCTAGGTCGTTCCCTTGCCGCACTCCTTGCCTCCTAGAACTAGGCTCAAAATTGCAAAGAAAAGGTGTTTTGTTTTCTAATTTTCTTCTTATTTTCCTCTTTTTCTAGAACTAAGCTCAAAATAGCACAGAAAAGCGTATTTTTTCCCTTTTTTCTTGGAATCCGCATCAAACTTGATAACAGAAGCGTTATTCTATTTTTTGACTAAGTTCAAGCAAAGCCAGGTAGCTTCCACACTTTACTCTAGCTACTTTTTCACTGTTTTTGCATTCATCATAGCTTTCCAATGAACTGATGAATAACATCAACGAGTTATGCGTTTAATACCGAGCGCCACTTTGTTTCTTGCTACACTACGCGCGCTGTGTTAAATTGCACTAGAGACATTAGTGGGGTGCGGTTTTTTATCAAGCGAGGTTAAAATGAAAAGACGATTAAGCATAGCAAGTATAAGTATTAGCGCCTTCGTGGTGCTAATGGCGATGTTATTAACAACAAGTGCCTTTGCGAAGAACATTACAAGCTCCTCGCTGGACACTGTTTTGCAAGGCATGAGCTGGGGGATGAGTCACGTACAGGTGCTCAATAGTATCGAAAAGACGGTGATGGCAAATTATCGTGCAAAGGCAGAAGGAATCACGGATCTAGCCTACGCCGATAGACTGCGAAAGGTCGAAGTATCACGTATTGATGATATGAAAAAATCATACGTCGAGCTTAAGGGCGATAAAACGGCGACCCTATCCGTTTCGATTATTGGCGAAGAGTTTGCGCCAAATAACGATGAGTCTATGCTCACCATTAAAGATGACGTCGCAACGAAGTACTACTTCTTTTATAAAGACAAGCTGTATAAAATTGCGGTTGTCTACGATACAAAATATTTAGGTGGCATCGCCTTTGATAGCTTTGCCTCGACTACCGAACAAAAATATGGCCTACCCTACAAAGAAGACTGGGACGACGATGGCAACTTTAACGCTGCAATGTGGAAAGATAAAAACGGTAACGTTTTAAATGTAAAAAATAAGTATGCTTCCTACAACACTTTTTTGATGCTCTTTTACGAAGATAGCGTGAACAAAGAACTCGAAGCCATACACGTTGAACACGCGAAACTTGTCGCCGCTGGCCCAAGCGTTGGTTCCGATATCGATGCCCTAACACAAGATAGCGGTTCTTCTGCAAATTCCGCCGACTCCATACTCGGTGGTTCTACAAAAATCGACCTGCTCGCTGGACTATCGCAAGAGGAAATCGACATCATCGAAGGTAAAACTACGGCAGCCGAGGTCGAAAAGAAGAAAAAAGCTAAGGCCAAAAAGGAAGCTGCCGCAAAGAAAAAACGCGACAAGAAGAAAGCAGCTGCTAAGGAAGGATTGTTTATTTACTAGCCACAATCCAATCATTAAGCTTAAACTAAAGTGCGTAAGCCAAAGGCTGAACGCACTTTTTTCTTTGCCATTTTGCGCGTCTTCGTCGTCAGCGGTGTTGCTCAGCTCAGTCACTACCCTGAGCTCACTCCTTGCCTCCTAGAATCCGCATCCAAATGGCAAAGAAAAGCGTATTTTTCCCTTTTTCCTAAAATCCACATCAAACTAGCTGCGAACTTAGGCAAAAACCGCCGTCTATATGCTCGTTACATAAAATGCTTGCAGGCTACACGAAACTCATTGGCTTCCAAAATTAATGTTCCCACCATCCCCAGGGTTTATGCGCGAGGGCGGTGCGGAGCGGAAGACCGAAAACATTACCATAACGAGTAGACCGCAACCAAACACTGCGCCAGCAGCTCGCATATAGCCTAAATAATACAAAACACCAGCGATCGCTGCGAACAATATTGTTGATACAACAAAAATGAGCCAGGTCGGAATTTTGTGTTTAGTTTCTGCCCATAACTCTTGTTCCACAGGGCTCATGTGAGCTGTCGCGAGTTCTTCTTCTTGATCTTTTGCAAGACAACAGTGTTTGTACTTTAAATTGCTTCCGCAGTGGCAGGGGTCATTGCGTTTTGCCATTATTCTTTGCTCTCAGAAGGTTTGAAGAAATCGCAAGCCAAGTTAAGCCTGCGCGCATCGCAGAGCATTCTATGCTAAATAATGGGCTAAGACAATTGCTTTAGACTTGAAGGAGCACAAAAATCAAGCTACAGTCCGCGTTCCTTGCAAAACGCAAGGAAAATTTAGCCTTTTCTTGCGTCCTTGCGTTACAAAAGCTTGCAAGCTTCTCGTTTTTCATACAAAGGCTATAGCTAGCTGAGCACTCTCGCTACTCGTAGCATGCAAACCGCCCAGCCTCGCTGGCACTGCTCCGTTACTCGTAAACAGTGCAGTTACCACAATCAGAGCATATCCTTAAACTTAACAGGCATTCACAACTGCTAGGACTCATATTTTATCATGTAAAACCCTATGGATGCAGAGAATAAGGTCCTCTTGTTTTTAGACAAACTAAAACGCAAGCCCATGTCAAAAGAACTCGACGAAAGCCTTGAAGAGAGCCAGACGAAGCCCCCCGCGCGCGTTATTGGCGCCTTTACGGCTATCATGATCGTTGTCGCGAGCATGATAGGAACTGGTGTATTCACAACCACGGGAATTTTGTTAGAACAAACCCCCTCGGCGGCAGCGGTTTTGTGGGCGTGGCTCATCGGCGGCGTGATCGCCTTTTTTGGCGCCCTATCCTACGCTGAGTTGGTTTCCATCTACCCCAAAAACGGCGGTGAGTTCCAACTCCTCACAAAAATCTTCCACCCCTCCGTGGGATTCGTTGCAGGCTGGGTCTCCTTAATCGTCGGTTTCTCAGCCCCCATTGCCGCGGCAGCCATCGCCTTTGGCGCATACCTGCAAGCGATTTTTCCCAACATCAACGCTACAGTCTGCGCCATATCCATTATAGTACTCCTCTCACTCGCCCACGCCGTCAAAGTTACCTTTGGCAGCGCCCTGCAAAACGTCTTTACCATCGCCAAACTCATCATTGTCGTAATCTTTATTATCGGCGGTCTCTACCTTGGCGACAGCAATCTAATTTTCTCCGAGTCTCCTTCCAGCACTTGGAAACACATGATTGCGCCTAGCTTTGCGGTCGGCCTTATATACATTACCTACGCTTACTCTGGTTGGAACGGTTCCGCTTACATCGCGGGCGAAATTCGCAACCCGCGCCGCAGCGTCCCCCTCGCACTAGCTCTGGGCACCGCCATTGTCACGCTCGTGTACATCGGCCTTAACGTCGTATTTCTTAGCGCAGCCCCTGTTGTTGAACTGAGCGGCCAAGTCGACGTCGGCGCCGTCGCCGCCAAAGCACTCTTTGGCCAAAACGCCGGTCGCGTACTCTCCGGCGTCATCTCGCTGCTACTCGTAAGCTCCATCAGCGCCATGATCATGGCAGGTCCCCGCGTCTACCAAAGCATGGGCACCCAATACAGCAGCTTCCGTTTCCTCAGCAAACGCAAAAACGGCTCAGGCCCCTACTTCGCCATACTCCTTCAAGCCGTCATCTCCCTACTCATGCTCGCCACCGCCAGCTTCGACGCCCTACTCTCCTACATCGGCTTCACCCTCTCCATCTCCGCAGCTCTCACCGTCATCGGCGTTTTCGTACTCCGCAAACGCGCCCCCCACGCCGATCGCCCTTATAAATGTTGGGGCTACCCGCTCACCCCGCTCATCTTCATCGCACTCTCCCTTTGGATGGTCATTTTCACCGTACTTGAAGCCCCCATCGTCGCCCTCTGGGGTCTCATCACGGTTAGTGTTGGGCTGATTTTATATTATTTAGCCAAAGACAGCAGTGATACGAGCAGCTCAACTTAAGCTTTTTTTGGCAGGGGGGCGCCCCCCCTTCGCGCGGGCTTCCTCGTAAAATTCGACAACAAGCGCATAATAAAATGCGATGTGTTTGCTAAACGCTCACCCACCGCATTTTATGCGCTTGTAGCGAATTTTCCTCGGCGATCCCGCGCTACCCCCCGAATGCAAGACACAAAGCGCGCTTGTCCTTACCCTGAACTTTGGGCGTTCGACGACGTTAAGTTTTCAGTTATTCTAAATCGTAGCCCAATGAGTCGAAAGCTTGCCAATTCCTGTCACTTCTGGCAAAATGACTTGAGTTTTGGGGGGCCTTACAAATTCCTTAAACTTGCAATATTCTTTGCATGGAGACGTGAAATGAACTTCTTGGATGCTTTAGCGCAAATTACAGCAGAATCGTCAACGACCATGTGGATCGCTATCGGCGTCACGCTCGCGTTAGTACTCATCATTGTACTCGTTTTGGTATTTCGCAAAAAACCTGCGATCACAGATCAAAGTAAAGATAAAAAAGTAGCCTTGGAAGGTGTAAGCCCCGAGAAGTACGAAGAAAAAAAGGATGGTTTATCGCTTGCCGAAGTAAAAGCTTCCAAAAAACTCGAAGCCGAAGATGGCTCCAAAGAAGCAATGCGCGAACTACGCAAAGAACGCCGTGCCAGCGAGCAAACCGAAAAAGCCTTAGAAGAAGAACACGTTAAAATTGCTGATAGCGTCACAGACTCTAGTGTTGGAGCAGATGATGTTTTTGCTTCCCTCTTTGGAGATGCCAAAAAATCTGGTGTTAGCTTTAGTATGGATGATGAAATCGAAGGCGTCAGCCCCAGTGACAGCGTTATCCCTACCCTCGGTTCTGGGCTTATACGCCTAGATGGAAGCAAAGCCGAAGCCGTCGACAGCTCGCTGGATGAACTCACAAAACGTTTGGCCGAAAAAGCAAAGGCTGAAAAAAAAACGATAGACTAGCCACTGAACACGATACCGACGATATAGACACACAGGCGTCTGTCCAAAAAGTAGATACAGACACCCAAAAAGACGCTGAACTAGAAGCTCAAAAAAAATCCGAACTGGAGGCCAAGGCTAAAAAAGAGGCTCAAGAAAAAGCCGATCTTGAAGCCAAGGCTAAACTAGAGGCTCAAGAAAAAGCCGATCTTGAAGCCAAGGCTAAAAAAGAGGCTCAAGAAAAAGCCGAACTTGAAGCCAAGGCTAAAAAAGAGGCTCAAGAAAAAGCCGAACTTGAAGCGCAGAAGACCGAAAAGCCCAAAAAACTTTCAGAAGGCTTAGAGACCACCCGTTCTAAGGGTTTTGTCTCACATTTGGGGCGGCTACTTCGCGGAGGGATGCAAGAAGACGTCGTAGAAGCCCTTGAAGAAGTACTCTTTACCGCTGACATCGGCGTTAAAACCAGCGAGTTATTGCTAGAACGCGTTAACGATAGGATCAAAGACAAGCGTGACTTCAATGAGGCGATGGACATACTTCGCGATGAAATTCTCAAAATCCTAAAAACATGCGAAAAGCCTTTCACTTTAGCAGAAGATGGCCCGCAAGTGGTTTTGGTTGTAGGCGTAAACGGTACAGGCAAGACCACGACTATCGGAAAGCTTGCCGCTAAACTTCGCGCCCAAGGTAAGCGCGTACTCCTAGTAGCTGGCGATACCTTTAGAGCCGCTGCCATCGAACAACTCGACGAATGGGCCACGCGCGCTCGTTGCGAAATTTTCAGCGCAAAACAAGGTGCAGACCCTAGCGGGACTATTTTCGACGGTATCAAAACCGCAGTTGAGGGCAATTACGACGTAATACTGGCCGATACCGCTGGACGGCTTCACAATAAGAAGGATCTCGTCGAAGAGCTCAAAAAAATTCATCGCGTTTGTGGTAAAGCCCTAGATGGCGCACCGCAACAGTGTCTCTTAGTCCTTGACTCTACCAACGGACAAAACGCCCTGATCCAAGCGCGTGAATTTGGGGAAGCCATTGACTTTAGCGGCGTGGTACTCACAAAACTCGACGGTACGGCTAAAGGCGGCATCATTATAGGTATATGCGAGGAGTTCAAAAAACCTGTGCATTTTATTGGCATTGGCGAAATGGTCGATGATCTACGTGACTTTAAGGCTGAAGAGTTTATGGAAGCGCTCTTTATGGATTTCTAAAAAGACTGTGAGCTCTTTGTGGGCCTTTGCCCCTCGCTTCGCGCCAAAGAAGAAAAACGTCATATATTTTGTACTTAGGAATTAGCTTTTAGGGATTCTTGCAAATTGTATTTATAGCGTGTTATACATGATGTGCTTGCAGCTCTGAGAGGAGCGGCAAGTTAATCTGCGATTGGCGTTTTGCGCCTAGGTTCGCGTAGTATTTTGTAAACTTGAAGCATTTCAAATGGAACGATGAGGAGCTTTCTTGATGCGCCGTATCGTGAGTTTAGTTGTATTTGCGTTGCTTTTATTAGCCATGCCAGAGTTCGTGCTGGCGCAAGACTCGTCCGTGCCAGAAGACGCGGAGGGTACTGATAGCATGGACAGGGATGACGACGATGAGGCACAACAAAGCCGAATTGTAGTTAGAAGCCAGAAGAAAAAACGTGAATTTAGTGATAAAATCGTTGTCATCCAGCGAAAGCCCTTTATGCGTCGAAACCGCGTAGAGCTCAGCCCGATGTTTTTCGGTTCTATTAACGATTCACTGCTCTTCCAGCTCGGTGCGGGTCTCAACGTTAACTACCACATTCTGGAGTGGTTATACGTTGGCGCAACGGGTGCATGGCAAGATTGGCGATTCGTTTCTAGGGATAGTAACGGACTTAGCAGCGCATATAACGACGTTGTCGATGCCACGGATGCAATTCCCACAACGAGTATTGTTAACGGGTACGTTGGCGGCGTTGTAGGCTTCGTTCCCGTTTACGGTAAATTCTTTATCTTTAATACAGCGGTTGTTCACTGGGATTTCTCGCTAGGCATTGGTGGTGGCGCTGTACACAGTCGTGCCAACGGATTCCTTGGCGCTGGCATGATCACCGTCGATCACCGTTGGTATTTCCTCAAATGGCTAAGCCTAAACTTCAACGTACGTGGCTGGGTCTATTACGAGGATGTATCCTCGCGCAAAGGCGTATACACGCATTGGCAAGCAGGAATTGGCATTGGATTCTGGCTCCCACCCTCTTGGGAGTACAAGTCTGATTGGTAGTGCGTTTTTTGAATTTTTTTTAGGACTTACGTTGGAACACTATGCCTTCAAATTTGTTTGAAAGTCGGACAAACCACAAGGGCAGATAAAAGGATGGGATTACGCATGAAGCGATTGTTTAGCCTTCTGGCGTTGATCATAGTAATGGGTTTTGGCTTGCCACAGATTTCATTGGCCGCTGAAGAGGAAGAAGGGGCATCAAGCCTTGAAAAAGGTCCACCCGTGCGACACCTTATGCTATTGCGCTCTGGCCGTTTTGAGATTCAGCCACAGGCAGGCTTTGGCGTAAACCAAAGTTTCCATCGCAGCATCGCTTTCGGTGGGGGCTTGGCGTATTATTTTAATAACTATCTTGGACTCGGCGCTAACTTCGTTTACGCTCCCTTCCACCTTAAAACCAGCGAATTAGAAAAAGTTGCTAAAGATGACTACGACGACGATGTAAAGCTAACACTCGCCGTGGCTAGACCGCAAATGATCTTTGACGTTGGGCTTATCTATACACCGATCATGGGGAAATTCTCCTTGTTTGGATGGATACTTAACTACGATTTTCACATTTACGGTGGTTTTGGTGCTATCATTATGGATTCGGTCTGTGGCGCTGGGGGCTCGGAGTGTAATCCATACAAAAACGCAAGCCTTGAAGGCATTAAGTTTGCTGGTGCAATAGGTCTTGGCGTCCGATTATTCTTCAACAACTATCTGGCGTTGAACATGGAAATTCGTGACTATATGTCCAGTTACGCGGATTACTCGCGTAATCAAAACGATAAACGTGAATCCTTTAAGAACTTAGTCGTAGGAAGCTTTGGTTTCAGTATCTTCTTGCCGATTAGCGTGTACATGAGCCGATAAAAAACACAATTTTAGCTTAACCGCAGAGCCAATAACTCTGCGGTTTTTTCTTTCTGCCTTGATTGACATTGACTTTTAGGCGTTGGGAACATAAAAATATGCAGCAATGCCGCTTTTGGATTAAGCGGTTCAAAAACCCCGTTCTTTAAAGGAGGAAAAATGGGAAGAGGATGTAATAGAAATAGCTCGAAGATGTTGCGCGCTAAGGCAAGGGCGAAGAAAAAGGCGAGACTCAAAAGACAAATGGAAAGCGCTAAGAATAACAAAAAGAGTAAATAGAGCTAACTTAGCTTGCGGTGATGCGTCTTAAGTTTTTTGTCCTAACAGCGAGCTGGACCATATTTTAAGGCGTCATCCACTTAAGATTTTGCCAACTGTCTTTGTTTAGTGATTTTTAGCTTGCGTTTTACGGCTTCTGGCTCAAATTAGGGAAGCCTTCGCTGACGCTGTAGGCTTTTGGCGGCAAAATCGTATTTTTTGCTCAAAGCCAAAAAGCTAGAGAGCAGGGCGTTTTAACAGAAAGGCTTATGTGAGAGCCAATTAACACGATTTTGCCTAAAGCAGCTTTAGTAGAATCATTATATAGCGTCGTATGCTCGGATTAGCTTTTGTTAAGCTATTCGCGGGGGGTAGCGCAAGATCACCTTAAACAGGCGCCACAAAGCGCATTTTGTGCCTTGGCTTGGCGAATAGCCGAGACAAGGCACAAAATTCGGCGCTTGTAGGCGCATGTTTAAGGAAGCTTGCGCGTAGGGGGCAGAAGCCCCCACCAAAAGAAAATTAGTCATTATAAAACAATCTTACGATTTTATAAGGTAAAACAGCAAAACCATGGACATTATTCAAATCCAAGACGCCCATGAGCACAATCTCAAACACATCCACTTGGACATACCGAAGTATTCCTTGGTCGTGATGACGGGACCAAGCGGTTCGGGAAAAAGCTCCTTGGCATTCGAGACACTGTACATGGAAGGGCGACGGCGATTCTTCGACTCCCTGTCGATTTACGCGCGTCAATTCGCGGGAACGCTCAAGAAAGCAGCGGTAAAACGCATAGACGGCCTAACGCCGTCCATCGCTGTGGACCAAGGGACGGCAGCGACAAACCCGCGCTCAACCGTAGGTACCATCACGGAAATCTACGACTATATGCGCCTTTTGTGGGGACGGGGAGGAACACCATTTTGCCCCAAATGCGAAGTCCAAATCAGCGAATCCTCGAGCGCTAGCATCGTGGATCGGCTCATGGGCTTGCCAGAGGGAAGCCGCTGCGTTTTGTTCGCGCCGCTGGTTCGCCAACGCAAGGGGCAGTTCGACGCGTTATTGGAGCGCATGCGGCTGGGAGGTTTTACGCGCGTACGCATTGACGGAGAAGTGGTCGAATTGAGCCCGGGTCAGAGCTTAGCCAAAACCGTGCGTCACGACATCGATCTAGTTATAGACCGCGTCGTTATTAAGGATGCGGCACGGGGGCGTATTAGCGATAGCGTTGAGGCAGCGCTAAAATGGGGAGAAGGCCAGTGTTTGGTGGAGCTTTTGGGGGAAGAACCCAAAACCATGCATTTTAGCGACAAGGCGGCCTGTCCTATTTGTGGAGACGCCGTCGAAGAGCTTAGCCCAAACAGCCTAGCCTTCAACAGCCCTGCGGGAATGTGCCCAGACTGCGAGGGACTTGGCACTTGGGAACATCCCGAATTAGCCCTCATTCTCAACGACGAAAACATGTCGGTGCTCCCTAAAGACTTGAGTGAATCCGTCTTTATTCCGATTTCGCAAAACCCCGAAAAAGAGAATTTCGTCAATATCAAGCGCATGCGCGCATGCTTGGAATCCATGGGAAAAAACGGCGATTGCACGTGGGAATCGCTGAGCAAGAGCGAAAAAGACTGCTTATTATTCGGCTCGCCTAAGGGTATGGAGATAAAGCGAAAAAGCGGCGGACAGATTTTGAAGGAAAAAGTGCAGTTTCCTGGCTTTATGGCAGAGCTACAAAAGGCTTACGAAAATACGACAAAATCTGCGCTTCGCCAGTATTTATCGGCCTTTATGGTACACGAGCCCTGTAAAAGTTGTAAGGGAACGCGACTTAAACCATCGTCGCAAAGCGTGCGTTTCGCGGGCAAAACCATCGCAGAAATTCATGCGCTTACCGTTAAAGAGGCATTTGAATTCTTCTCTAGCATCAAGCTAAACCGATTTGAATCATTGATCGCCAAAGACGCGCTCCCCCCGCTGCTGCAACGCTTAGCCTTCGTTCAACGCGTCGGGCTTGGGTACTTGCAATTATCGCGCAGTGGTCCCACGCTTTCGGGTGGTGAATCCCAGCGAGTGCGCCTAGCCGCTTTGTTAGGCAGCGGCTTAACGGGGGTAACTTATATTTTAGATGAGCCCTCGATCGGGCTACACGCGCGCGATCAAGCCAGGCTCATTGGGGTGCTGCAAGATTTACGGGATCGTGAAAACACCGTCGTCGTGGTCGAACACGATGAAGCAACCATGCGCGCCGCCGATTGGATCGTCGATTTTGGTCCCAAAGCTGGCAAACGCGGCGGTGAGATCGTTTACTCGGGCACGCTCGCCAACATCGAAGCAGCTTCTATGAGCTTAACCGCCGATTATCTTCTCGGTCGCAAACGCATCTCTCTCCCAAGTGAACGCAGGAAAGCTAAGCAACACATCGAAATCCTCGCTGCAAAGCGCAACAACCTCAAATCCGTGGATCTCAAAATCCCGCTCGCCAACCTCGTACTTATTACCGGCGTTAGCGGTTCGGGCAAATCGACGCTCATCAACGATATTTTAGTGCCCGCACTCAAGCGAAATTTAGCCAAACTCCCACCGCTACCCATACACTATTCAAGCATTCATGGTTTGGATGCTATTCAGCGCGTTATTGAGGTTGACCAAAAACCCATCGGGCGAACACCGCGCTCTAACCCCGCAACCTATACCAAGGTTTTTGATCTCATTCGATTATTTTACAGCATACTTCCTGAGAGCAAAATATATGGCTACGGGCCGGGACGCTTTAGTTTTAACGTTTCGGGACAAAACGCGGGGCGCTGTGAGCAGTGCCAAGGCGCAGGCGTTCGCACCATCGAAATGCGCTTCCTCTCCAACACCTACGTTCCTTGTGAAGCATGCGCGGGAAAACGTTTTAACGATGCCACTTTACGCGCTCGCTACAAAGATCACAGCATCGCCGATATTCTCTCTTTAAGCTTCAACGACGCGCTCATTCTCTTTGAAGATCACCCTAAAATCGCGCGCATACTACAGACTGTCATTGATGTTGGGCTTGGCTACCTAACGCTAGGCCAGCCCTCCCCGACGCTTTCGGGCGGCGAGGCGCAGCGTATCAAATTGAGTAGAGAAATTTCGCGCTCTGATAGCCTCAAGACGCTCTACATCTTAGACGAGCCTACGACTGGCCTACACTTTGATGACATTCGCTTACTGCTCTCGGTCTTGCAAAACCTCGTCGATCGAGGTCACAGCGTCGTTATTATTGAGCATAACTTGGATCTTATTAAGTGCGCGGACTACATCATCGAACTGGGACCAGAGGGCGGGTATGAGGGTGGACAAGTCGTTGCACAGGGCACGCCCGAGCAGATCGCGACTTGCGAAAAATCATATACAGGACAGTATTTGCGTAAGCTCTTATAGACGTGCGAACTTTGTGCGGGGGGAACCTTTTTTCTTTTTGCAAAAGAAAAAAGGTT
>JBBAEA010000114.1:0-11437 GCA_041656175.1 Bradymonadales bacterium
AGCCTTCACCGAGTTTTTCTTGCAACTCGGCGATGTGCAGCGCTTTGTGGCCAACTTGGTTCTCTTCGTGCGTGAGTATGAGAGCGGCGATATTTTTTTCGGGAAAGGGCCACAATAAAGGTAGGGGGTAGGATTGGAGTGCGGAGTATATGACGTGTTTTTTGAGTATGTCGGCGTAGGGAACCGTAGAGTTTTTAAGTTTTTCGTTTAGGACAAGGTCAGCGGGCGTGGGATAATCTTGCTCTACGAGTTTTTCGATGTGGAAGTCGTCGGTGGGTTTTCCTTGCTGCAGTGAAGTGAGGGCGTTGCCAAGATCGAAGGCTAGGACATAAACGGTGCCGTTGCCGATTTTGCGGCGATAGTGCGCAATGGCGCCGTCGAGTTCGAGCAAGAGATCGTTGTTGCCGAGGGTGTCGGAGTCGAGGGCGTCGATGCGAAGCACTTTGGTGTCTAGGGGTGTATTGAGCAGTTGCTCTCGAAATTCGCTGCTTAACGGTGAGTTGGGCGCATCGGTAAAGCGCTTAATGGCGGCGGATGTATTGATTTTGCGTTTAATCGCTGTGACAGGCGCCCACGCGGGTGTGGGCATCTCTAGGATGAGCACAGCACCTTTGTCGACGGCGCTTAGCGTCCATTGTATTTGCTCATCGCTAAAGCTCGCCGCTGATTTCGCGGGAATTACGATGATTTTGGCGCCATTGAAGTAGTCATCGTTAATGTTAGAACTTAGTTCTATGTTGAAGACGCCAACTTCTTGGGCTAGGAGGTTGTACCATGCAAAAGAAAAGTCGAGATCCTCATAAATTTTGGCATATTGCCCTTCAGCGGGAAGTACGAGTAGTAGCGGGGATACGCCCATCTGTGGCGGCATCGTGGCGTTAACCGTCTCGTCGTCGTCGTGCCACTGAATGGGGAAGTGGTGTAGTAGCACAGCGACACCGATTAGCACGAGTACGCTAAACACGATAATGTCGCCTTTAAATCTGGCAAATAAAGAGCTATCAGAGCGCATAATTTTGTATTTTGAGAGCTAAAGCTCGCTAGAATTTATTTTTAGGTCACTAAGTCAAGTACTCATAAAAGGTGAAACCATAGTATTACACACAAGGCGATCTGGCGAACCAGCCTTTAGCGTAACTTCGTTGTTTTGCGCTTAAAGCTATGTAGTTCTTGCGCGCACCAATTTGGCAGCCTACGTCAGATGTGATTCGCTGTCTAGAGCTAATGGTGCAAAATGAGCGAGTATTTGGCGGCGTTACACTAAAGAGACTATGATTTATGGGGGTTACCGCCCCATGCCCCGCTATAGATTATCGCCCTTAGAACTCTTTCTTGCGCATAACATCTTGATTTTATTGACTTTATTTTGAAGGCTCGACTTTTATTTTAGTTTAGGCCAGCTTATTTTTGACTGTTTTGCTATCATCAACGCTTGCCCAAAAGAAGGTAGAGCTAGCAATTTTTTGCCCTATCCTATACAGATACACAAGGCTAGCATTACTCCTAGCTACGGTTCTTTGCTTGCGTGAGGTGTGAAATGAAAAGAGCTTCGAGCATACAAGTTTGGCTTATCGTATTACTTTGCATTGGCCTTTTAGCTTGCCAAAAAAACAACGAAATTAAAGCAGCTACGCCAGGCGAAAGCGGAGTGAAGCAAAGCGTAGATGAAGTCGCGGCGAGCCCGAGTTTTGGCAGCGACGCGATCTCGCTGTACGAATCATGGCCCAAAGAGACTGAGCTTGATAACCCCGAGATCCCCGAGGCAACGGATTTGTGGATAAGCATCATCGACGCAGCCAAAGAGAGCATCGACTTTTCAGAGTACTATGCGATTTCGGCGCCCGATTCCGATTTAGAGCGGGTTATCGAAGCGATTAAGCGGGCAGGATCGCGTGGCGTTAAAATCCGCTTTATCGTGGATAAGGGCATGCTACGCGATGATAACGCTATTCTCCCCACGCAAATAGCGCAGTGGCCAAACACGGAGCTTCGCATCATTGATTTTAGCGCAATCACTGGCGGGGTACAGCATGCAAAGTACTTTATCATCGATAAAAAAATCGCGTATTTTGGGTCTCAGAACTTTGACTGGCGATCTTTGGAGCATATCAGTGAGCTGGGAGCCCTTGTTCAAAATCCAGAACTTGTTTTGCCACTTCAAGAAACTTTCGAGCTCGACTGGGCACTCGCCGGTGACCGTAGCGCCGAATACACAAAAAGCGAGCACACGATGCCTGTGCGCATCGTGTACAAGGGGGAAGAAACGCAGGTCACAAGCGCGCTTTCGCCAAAAGACCTTTTGCCAGACCCCGCACTATGGGATCTACCCCAAATTTTGGAGCTCATAGCCAACGCGAAGAAGCGCATCGACATTCAGCTTCTCAACTACACTATAACAAACTACGACAAAAGCAGCTTCACCGAAATAGACGACGCTCTTATTGCGGCGGCTGAACGCGGTGTAAAAGTTAGGCTTATGGTTTCTGATTGGTCGAAGCGTAAAAAGTATATCGCGGACCTCCAAAGGTTAGAACCCATCAACAATATTGAAAGCAAGATGATTGTTATCCCCGAGGCGAGTACGGGGTTTATTCCTTTTGCGAGGACGATACACTCGAAGTTTATGGTGGTAGATGAAGATGCAGCGTGGTTAGGGACATCGAACTGGAGCGGGGATTACTTCTATAACTCGCGTAACGTCGGCATTGTTGTTAAGGGTAGAGCATTTAACAAAGACTTAAGCCATAGTTTTGAGCTCTATTGGGACAGTGCTTACGCAGAAAGCACTGATCCACAAAAACAATATGAAGAGCGGAAGCGATATTAAGCTCGCTACGCGAAGCGATGCTTTGATCTATGCAAAATCAGCCAATAATTTAGTAGGGGCAGGTTTCAAACCTGCCCTTGATAAATCAAAATAAAGTCTATAAAATCAATAGGTTATGCATAAAGCAGCTTCCAAGGGCGATAGCCTTGGACGGGGCGTTGCTGCGGCGCCCCAATGAATCAGAGCTTCCCTAGCCCCTATCTCCTTAATCAAGGTTTTACACATCATGAAAAAGCGATATTTTAGCCTTAGTGTTGCGCTTATTTTATTATTTTTACCCGCTTGTGGTGGCCTTGCCACACGTCCTGCCCATAGACAGTCGCAAGCACAAAGCGCTACCACTGTACTTGGCGCGCAGGCCGCTAAAGACTCAGCCCTTCCCCAGCGAAGTGTGAAGTACATCGACGTGGCGCAAAGCCCACAAGCAAACCCTGTGCTTCAGGAGGCGCTAGAGCAAGCGCAGGATCCACAGGAACAGCGCCAGATCATCTTTTTAATCAAACGCAACGAGTTGCAGAGCCCAGAGACCCGCGATGCTGCCTGTGATTACTTGGCTTCCCAAAGTCCATCACAGTACGATGACCCCAATCTCGTCACCGCGCACGCGCTCTACAGCCTGTCGTGTGCAACGCAAAGCGATGCAACTTCGGTCAGAATAGTCGAGTTACCGCAAGAAAGCATACAAAGCCTATCGCAGGAAACGGTGCAAACACTACAAAACCCTTGGATCGCCCCGCAGGACGAAAGTTTGGCATGGAAAACACTTGCGCACGCGTCGCTGGAGGCGAAAAAGGACGATGAAGCCCTATACTACTACGGTCGCGCCTACGAACATGAAGCAACAGCCAGCATTAAAGCACAGAGCTTCGCTGTGGCCGCTCGACTACTCGCTAGCCCAGAGCGCGCGGCGCTTGTATTAGACGGACATATCCCCGTTTTAACCCGCGCGGCACTTGGCTACTCGCTGCTAAGCCGCTGTTTGCACAAGCCAGATAGCAGCTGCCCCATAGATGCACTCGAGGACGTAAAAAATGCACTAAACGCGGTTGATGAAAGCACAAAGGCAGAGCTATTAAAAACGAGCAATGCGCTCACAGCAAAGAGCGAGCCCATCGTTGCCGCCGTCCTTCCCCTCTCGGGAGCTTCCTTACGTATGGGGCGCGCCATGTTGGGCGCTATGTTGATGGCACAAGGCGTTTTTGATCGCAGAAGCACATCGTTTCACTTATTGTTTTTAGACTCTGAGTCTAGCCCCGATGGAACAGTACGCGCGATGGAGCAGGCAAAAGCGCTCGGAGCCGCTGTTGTTATTGGCCCCCTCAATACAAATGAGACCAAGGCCGCCGCCCGCGCAGCACAAGAACTCTCCTTGCCGCTTATCGCTTTTAGCGTAGATGATAGCTTTGTAAACCCCTACGCCATGCAATTTTCGTCTTCGATCCAAGCAGAGGCCGCTGTGGTAGCGCAAAATTTATCCGCACTCGAGGTTAAGCGAATTCTACCGCTATTCCCAGTATCGAACTACGCTCAAACCGCTAACGAAGCCCTTCGACTCGCCGCAGCAAACTTTGCCATTCAAGTTCTTAACCCCATCCACTTTGATCAAGCACAAGCCGACCTTTCTACGCTCGCCAAGCAGATCGTAAAATCGCAGGCAGACGCCATATTCTTGCCAGTCCTACCCGCTATAGCCGAGCGCTTGCTTAGTTTTATGAACCAAGAGAACACTTGGTGTATGGGCAAAAAACCAAGTAGCTATAAGGGAGATACACGCAAGTTCATTCGCTGTATTAGCTTAAGTTCGTGGTCCCCACTGCCCGAAAATCATAACTATAGAGCGCTACAAAATAGCCTCTACCTTGATTACGCCGAGGCGCCGCGTGCCAACAACATAGATAGCATAGATTTCTCAGAAGGTTTTGCGACGCTCTACAAACGAAAACCCGCGCTCTACGAAGTGCTAGCCTATAGCGCTGTACGCATGCTCAATAGCCTTGATGAAAATGCGTGGCATAGCCCCGAAAACCTTCAGTCCGAACTTAGCAAAAAATCGTTCATCAACGGCCGCTACCACCTCAAGCCCTCGCTCTTCCTCGTTGAGCAGGCAAAGTCATCATTATTTAAACCATAACCCGACAGCAACGCCAAATTGCGTTATTTTATGTACCGAAATCGATTTTTAGCGATTCTCCATAGCCTCTTGCTGCTGCTTTTTTTAAGCACAACTCTAGCCTTGCCACGAACGGCATATGCGCTCAACGAAAGCGAAGTTGAAGGCAAGTCCGATGAGGATTTAGAGCAAGATGCATGGGAGACGCGTCGCAAAAACGCCATACCAGGCTCGGTAAAATGTGGGCTTTGGTCCATACTGATTTCGACGGTATGGCGCGGCTGGGGTCACCACTGCGCCGAGGACGAGAGCAGCCACTATCGCCTACTTATTATGGAAGGCGTCAGCCTCGCGATGATCGCCACAAGTCTTGCTATGGGCTCGCTTTCCCGCGACGACAAGCACCTCTCCCCTTTGTGGAAGACACTCTTTCACTTTGGAACCACCCTCTTTATTTCCAGCTACCTCTTCGATGTCATTGGTACTTTCAAGGGCTACTCGATGGCCATGCCCACCAACCATATCGATCCCTACGGCCACGGCGTTCAAGTGGGCGTCCGTTGGGCGCCCTCCGATAGCCTAAACCTCGGCCTCGAATTCGAGTACGCATTTCGCAACAAACGCTTTTGGGTCAAACCCTATGCCTTCCTTGACGTTATTGCCCTCAATCACTGGAACGCTGGCCTCGATAGCGGCGTGGTCTTATGGCACGCCGAAGAAAGCTACACTTACATTGCTATCGCCGCCGATACAAAATACGACCAGGCGCTAAAATCCGACTATGATACGATCACTTTTTTGCCATATGTCGAATTTTCGCTCGATTTAGGCACATGGTTCGCGCATCTATCACAAATCCGCTTCGTCAACCGCCTTGGTTTTGGCGTTAACTTTTACCAATTCAAGGAAAAATCCAGCCGTCCCTTTTCCGACCACGCCACGCTACTTGTCTTGGAGAGCTTTATCTCCATGAACATCTTCACAGACTTCAACCTTGCCGTCGGTTACCGCCAGCGCCCCGATTTCAGCATTGGCCCCCTTTCCGCGCCCTCGCGACTGTTTAACACCGTCCCCGTCCCCGGCTTTGGCGTCTTTTCCCTCGACCTCTCCTTCCACATTTCGGCTGGCTGGCACACCGATTTGCAAATGAATTTCGGTACAAGCGCCGAGTTTTGGCTTAACGTCGCCAAGCGCTTTTAATCTAAACTTTAGCTCTTTAGCGCTTCTTTCTTAGACGGGGATTTTCGCCCTACGGCTAACGCAAAGTCGTATATTCGGCTGTTTTTAAGTTTTTATTTTTGTGGGGGATGTGTCCCCCTACGCCGCAACCCCTCGCTGTGCGCGGGTTTGCGTCTACCCCCTCCGCGGGGACACCCCGCGACGCCCCGTCCAGTTTTTGGCGAAACAGAACTTTGCGCTCGCCTTAGTTTTCGCCCCCCATACGCGCGAACTTCTTCGCCCCCCCACGATCCTACAAAAACACAAAAAAGCCCAAGCAACGCTCGGGCTTTTTTGTGTTTAGCTCGCTGCTAAGCGACTATGGTGTGCAAGTTGCAGTGCCATTGTTATTGTCGACACAAGCTGAACACGTTGTTTGCATAAGCCCCGCTTCCGTTGCATCTTTACAAGATAACATGGTGGTGGTATTTAGACAAACCGACGTGTAATCTGCTGGAAAGCCAGTAACATTTCCGTCGTATGCTCTCAGACAGTATATGGCAAAAACTGTTCCCTCGCCAATCTCACAGCTATTACGATAAAATATCGTGCTATTCTCATCTGCGTCCGTGCACTCGCTCGGGTAGGTACAGTCTGCATAGGGTATACCGTTACCTAAATCAACGGTTCGACATGGATTCTGCGCAGTACAACTTGTGAACTCCACATATTTTTTCGTAGACGAGTGGCAATACAGTCCACGAGTATCACCATCACAGTATTCTGGAGCAGTCGAGGGATTACATGTATCTCCCACTTCGGGAAGGGAGGGCTTGTCCGCACAGTCGCCGTTTTTGCAAATCTGTGTGGCCGCATCGCATTCCAGCTCAGCGATAACATTCGGGCTAACGCTGGTATTACAAACAAACGCTGTAGTGCCATCTTTACACAGAGGGCTGAAGTTTTCTGGGCAAGTCTCTCCGACGTTGTATGGTGGAGTACAGACTAAAGGAGTAGTAGAAGTCCCGTTCGTGCAAGTTCCACAAGGCTCTGTCGTAAACTTACCACCAGGACAGCTATATTTATTGTTATCGTCCTCAACACAAGTCTCGGGACCTATGTATGGCCAAGCGGCGAGCACTCCATCCTCATCGGGTTGACAAATTGAGAACTGCACTCTGGTACCATCGCACTCTTGACTTGTCAAATGACGCTCTCCTTCATCATCGCATGGTGTCGTACAAAACGCACCATCCGTGGTTACGCTACACTGCTCCAGACACTCATGGGCTGCTGTATATTTGCCATTACGGCACACAATAACGTTTTTGCCATCGCATGCAACTGGGTCGTTAGCTCCACAAGCATCACCAATGACTGGCTTCTTGACACATGCACCAAATTTACAAACTGGAGTCGGTTCCGCACACGTTATCTCTTCAATTGTATTGTTGGCTGTATCACAGTTCACGAGTGTTTTGTTATCTTTGCAG
Organism: Bradymonadales bacterium; assembly: GCA_041656175.1. Classification (GTDB taxonomy): domain Bacteria; phylum Myxococcota_A; class Bradymonadia; order UBA4248; family UBA4248; genus JBBAEA01. The sequence continues at coordinate 7,589 of JBBAEA010000114.1, forward strand.
GACTTTGCAAAGTTTTCTGGGCAAGTATCACCAGCGTTGAAGGGCTCACATACTAAGGAAGTTTTATCGGTACATGATTTGCAGCTCTCTCTGAAAACCTTATCAACATTACAGCTGAGTTTATAGTTGTCTTCGCAGATTTGGTAGCTGTAGTAATCAACGGTAACGAGATTACCGTCATCAGCTCGCTCGCAAATTGTTATCTGTAAAAGATTGCCATAATCAGGGTGGTATACACATGAGTCTTCTGAAAGCTTCTGCTCACCTTCGACAGTGCATGGCTCTGTACACAGAATGAAACTGCCTTCCTCATCTGTGACTACGCTACATTGCGTATCGCAGGTTTCGACTTCATAGACGTCGTCCTCGCAAATCAAAATTTCATTACCTTCACAAATTGTAGGGGAGTTGTTTGTACATGGGTCACCAGCTGAAGGACGATCTACACAACCTTTCTCGGCGGAGCAGAATTTCTCGCAAGTTTGAACTGTGCTCCAACTACCTTCTTTACACTCCTGCAATTCTTTAGCTACACATTTTTTCTCGCCTTCTACGGAGCATGGATTCTTAGGCACGCAAGCGCCTCTTTCACAATTTTTTTCATCACCACATGGCTCTTCGACAAACTTGCCATCAGGGCCACAGGACTTAACACTGTTAACTACACAAACGGGTGAAAATGTATCATAACATTCTTTTTTGTTGGGGTCTTCCTTGCAAATGCCGCTGTCGCAAATCTTTCCATCAACGCAGGACTGTTCTAGCCAAAAACCTCCAGAGCAGTACTCTACGATTTTTTCACTACCCGCTTTACACCTCGCAGCAACGCCATCCGTACACTCAGGCTTCACTACGCATTGCCCATTGTTACAAACAAGTCCTTCAGCGCAAGCCGTAACAACAATTTTATTTTCAACGCAAGTAATCCTGCTCTTAGCATCTTCACTGCAAGCAGGTGCTGTACCTGTTTCACATTCTTTTTTTACACCACCATCGCCATCATCGCATGCTACTAACCCAATGGCTAGCAGCGCCGCTAACGACGATAATACCCATGACTTTCTCATCTACTCTCTCCTGTATTGTTAAAGCATAGCTCAATGCAAAGCTTATAGACTTTGGCCGTAGGAACTACCTTTACCTACAACCTAAGCTAATCAATGCCAGAATTTTTATAGATTGCAAGGAATTTTTTCCTAGACCTGTATTTTTTTCTTTTTAAATGCGTTTTTTCTTCAGAATGTTCAAGGTTTGTAAGGATTCATTAAGTTTAAGCCTAGAATCTATGAATTTTATTCGACATCGTGCCTTTGTCTTCGGATAAAGACAAAGGTTTTTAAACTTTGCCTTTATTAAAACTATCGTTCTTAAGCCAAGCTAGCATATTCAAAAAAAGGCAGCCCTTGGGCTGCCTTTTTTAGGATAGTGCTAGCGATGAGCTATTCGCAAAGCAGGTCACCTTCATCCGTCTCCTCGCAAGTAGTCTCACATTCCTCAACAAGATATTGAGATTCTTCACAGAAGTGCAACGAATTGTCTATGCAGACTCCTTGCTCATCATAGCTAAGAAAAGTCCACCAATCATATTTATTGCCATCACTTTCATCACATTGTAGGAAAACCACCAAGTCGTCTTCATCGCATTCATTCAGAACGCGCGTATTCCCCTGCTCTTCCTCTGTACAAGGCGTTGTGCATTCCACAAGAACTATGCCTTCCTCATCGGTGTAGGTGCTACATTGATTCTCGCACGGACTAATTTTATATTTCAAATCATCAATGTCGCAAATAACGGAATTGTTCTCAACACAAAAATCTTTCGATTCCCTTGTACAAGGGTCCCCATTCTGTACCGTCGTTTGGCACGCATTGTCGCGACAAGTAATTTCGCATTTTTTGTCAGTCCAAGTTGTACCATTGCAAGTCTTGAGTACAACACCATCACATTTTTTTTCGCCGTCAGTGCAGTCCTCTTGAGTTTCGGTAACACAGGCGCCACCTCGACAAACTTTACCGGTATCGCAGTCTTGTGCTGCCCACTTATTGTTTACGCATTTTTCGAGCTTGCCTTCCGCGTTACACGTCGCCGCTGCGGTATTTTCACACTCCTTCTTTGAACCCCCATCGTCACAGGCATTTAGACCAAAGGAAATAAACGACATCAACACCGATAATACTATGGCTTTCTTCAACTTCACTCTCTTATCATTAAAGAGAAAACAGAAAACAAATGACAAACCCCCTGCCAACGAAGCAAGAGCGTGTTCATCCTTACGAGTTTGCTCTTGAATTTCAAGTGTTTTTTAAACCCGCATATGAGCGGGTTTTGGCTAGGAATTACAAAACGCTCCCAACGCTTGGTCACTAATATATTCTGCTCATATCAAGATTAGCCTTATCTTCTTCGGTGATGATTTGAATCGGCGACTTGGCAGGAGGAGCGGTGTACTGGCTATCGGGTACAGAATTCAGCTCTGGCGTAGGGATCGCGTTTCGACGCAAGAACTCTTCTTCGAATCTACGCATTTCCATGATTTGGCGCTTAAACATTTCGTCAAAGCCCATGGCCGCAGAACCGCCAAAACTTAACGCTACACTTGGACTGCTGGCGATGGCATCACGTACTGCGCGTTGTACCGTTTCAGGCATTTTGTCCAGATCTTTCATCTTGCACTGGCTCTTATTACCGCCAAGCTCAACACTGACCTCGCTCTCTGGATCGTTGGGCTCGCCCGTAACGATGACAGTAGATAGCTCTATACCGTTTTTTGTCTGTACTTGTGAGCGGTACATAAGATGTTGCGAACTCGACGCGCTTGAGCTTTGCCCAAATTGAGGCGCTAACGGCATGATTTGAGGTGGTGCTGCGCGTCTGTATCTTGGGGCTTTGTGCTTCCATTGTATATTGTCGGGTAAGCTATCGAGTGCAAAAGAAATTTGTCGGTGCTCCCCTTTCTGAATAACGTCAAGTATCACATTGCTGTGGGGGGGGAGAGCCCTGATGTAATCGACTAGTTTGCTACGACTACTCATCGGCTTGGCGTCTATCGCTAATAGTATGTCACCCTGAGATAGCCCTTCGCGCTCCGCAGCGCTTCCCTGTGCGATGTCTTGAATTAACAAGCCTTCACCCTCTGCTAGCCGTAAATGCTGTAAAAGCAAGGGAGAAGCCCGAAACTCCGTTACGCTTACGCCCAAGCGCGGTCGATACTCTTGAGCCAAAGCGGGTAAGGATAAAAACATCGCCAAAGTTGTTAAAAATAATACGCTTTTCCCAATGTTTTTCATGCTAATACCTCCTTTTGCCCCACCCCTCAACTGGCAACAACACCTAAGCCATGGGTTTCATTCCACAGAGCTTGCGCAAACTTTTCTCTGAGAGCTTTGCACGGGGGGAACCTTTTTTCTTTTTGCAAAAGAAAAAAGGTTCCCCCCCGCACCCCCCTCCAAAAAAGAAAGCACTCTTTTAAGCACTTTTCGAATAAAATGTCATTCTATCTCCATCTTACCTTATTTTATTAGCATTTTTAGCTTATGCTTCTCTACAAAATGTCTCATTTTGTTTAAAACTGTATCGGATTTGTAAAATTAAATTCACAATTTCTAGCCGTGCAAAGGTCTCTCTATGAAAACTCTGATTTATTTTTGGGGCTTGCGCCCCTAGGCCAAACGCAAAGTCGTATATTCGGCTGTTTTTAAGTTTTTATTTTTGTGGGGGATGTGGGAAAATTTCCAAGTCAAGTGCCACATACTTTGAAAACCTCCTCAGGTGTCTTCCACCCCAAGCATTTTCGGGGCCTGTTGTTGATTCTTTTTACTATTTCATCTAATTCTTTGCTGCTGAGATTT
>JBBAEA010000115.1:0-11133 GCA_041656175.1 Bradymonadales bacterium
TTCTCTTACCTTCTCGATTCTCTTTAATACTAAGGGGCAACGCCTCAGATCTTCAGGTTTTGCATCCACTAACCATAAACACCAGCGCTCCTTTTTTTGCAAAAACTCTCTCGAACCTAAAAGAGGGCGAATATAGGCTAGCGCCTGTGGCTCCTTATTCACAAACTCTTCATAGTCTGATTTTTCTATAATAAGATGCCCGCCATCATTGGGCATGGAACCAAAGATCATTTTTGGCGCTGTGTTAATGGGCTCATCGCGTAGCTGTATTAACACATTTGGTGCGTCCACTAAATAGGGATTGATATTCTTCGCCGAAATGCTGTTCGTGGCTTCAAAAATACGTTTTTTATGATGCGATTTTTTCTTTGAAAAGCCTACAATGACACAATAAACGGCTGCTTGCCCTGCCGCTTCATTGCTCCATTTAAAGCTACGATAGGCAAAGTCTATTTCGGCGCCTAAAGCGAGTATGGGCGACCATAGTATGTCTACAAGCGCTCCTTGGCTGATCGAATTGGTGGCGACAAAGGCAGTCGCGGTTGCTGTGTTTTGCATATACTGTGCAGCGATGTAGAACCAAGCGCCCACATAGTCTATGTTTCCCACATGATGACAGCCTGCAAAAACTCGTTTCATATCTTCTTTTTGCGCCTTCGACATGTGCCTAGCGCCCCCAAAAGGTGGGTTCCCAAAGATGTAGTCAAAGTGCTGATTTTCTTCATCGATAAGGCTTTGCCAATCGATGGTGAGTGCATTTGCCTCTACGATCTTGGCGGAACTTGTAAGGGGAATGCGAAGGTCAACGTTGCTTGCAGGCGAGTAACTGGCGACGATTTTTTGCGTCTCTAGCATCATGAGATGATCCATGAGCCAAAGGGCGACTCTTGCAATTTCGCAGGGAAAGGCTTTGAGCTCTATGCCGTAACATTGATCGACGTCAACGCGTATTTCAGCGCGCGTAAAGAGGGTGGCTTGTCCTTTGAGTTTTTGCTCAATAACGCGATTTTCGAGGCGTCGCAATTCGCGATAGGCGATGAGTAAAAAATTCCCGCAGCCGCAAGCGGGGTCGAGGAGTTTAATGCCGCGCAAGCGTTGGTGGAATGCTTCTAATTTTTTATTGTCATTGCGTATCTTCTCAAATCTCTCGTTTAATGCATTGAGAAACAAAGGGTTTAAAACTTTTAGTATGTTTTCTTCACTAGTATAGTGCACGCCATCTTGTCGGCGTTCATCTTCGTCCATAATGCCTTGGAATAGGGCGCCAAAAATAGCAGGCGAAATTTTACGCCAATCGAAATAACAACAGTCGATCAAAACTTCACGCAATTTTTTGTTAAACCGCGGAAAGCGTATAGCTTCGGAAAACAAGCCACCGTTAACATAGGCGAATTTCGCAAAATATTCGTCTCCATGCCGAGCGCTATCAGGAGTATCTAGAGCCTCGAAGAGATCATTGAGTAGATGATGGAGATCGGAGCCGTCAGCCTTACTTTTTTCGACCAAACAGGTGAAAGAAAACTGTGGAAATATCCCCGTATCTTCAGCGAACATGCAAAATAATAGCCGCACCAGCGACAGTTCGAGTGCATGGCCTTTATATGCTAAGGCTCGCAATTCCGCATGGATATTGGCCATCTTTTGCGAAGCTTGGGTGTCTAGTTCGATTTGCTCATAGCTGATATGAGGTCGTTCCCGATCGACTAGTTCATGAAAGCGCCAAATGTTGTCGGGAAGCTCTGCTAAGCTAAAACGCGCACCGTGTATGTCATGTTCTGTATCGATGAGCAAAAAATATTGAAAGTTACAAAGCAATTTTAAATTCGGTTGTTCATCGCGTGGAGTGGCGGAATGGTACTGTATAAGCTGTTGCAAAGCTTTATCAAGGCCCACACTCTGGGACTTCATCTCAACCATAATCTTATTGGGCAGGTATGCATCGATAAATCCCTGCTTGCCGCCTTCGAGTTGTATAGAATGTTCAAAAAATCCGCGTGGTATGGATGGGTGCTTGTAATCTTGAAGATCGAAGATCTTAAAGAAATCTAACAAAAACGCCTGTGCTTGCCCTTTCTCATAACTTGCATGTTCCCATTTTTTTGAAAAGCGCAAAGCCTTTTCATAAAGGTCATTGTTCATATATTTCCTCTTCCGATTTTCGTTGTTTTTCTTGAGCTAGGTTTTTGGCAATTTTCACATAAATTGAGCTTTGCTTTGAAAGCTGCCCCTACAGCTTTTGTAGCAATTCCGAGTACAGTTCCAGCAGTTTTTTGAGTATCGCGGCTTCATTTGCATTGCTTTTTAAGCCGTAGGCGTTAAGCACGGCGCGGTCTAGCTGGTGGTGAGCTTTTAAGAGCGCAGGCGGCATAGTTAGCGGATCGTAAAGACTGGCGTAGCTCGAATTGGGGAAGAAATTGCGAGCCTCTAAAACAGCTTGCGCCAGTTTGGCTATGTTCTTTTTCTTTGCATCATCAATATTTGGCCAAGGGAAGTTGTTGTACACGATATTGATAGAATATCGATAGCCAGAAGCTAGCCTACCCGCGACGAGACGCATCCAAGTCATGTGTAAGCTAGATGTTAGAATGCCAAAGTCGTAGACGCTCGCCTTGGGAAGCCATAAACAAGCGTCCGAAACGATAACTTCTTTTGTGACAAAACCCATGGGGATGTAGTCGCGCTCGCTACTCGAAACGCGTGGTATAAGCAAATAATCGTGATCTGGCTGCCGTATTTCTGCAAACAACTGCGGCGTTTGAGACAGTTTTTGCGTAGACTTGCGCTTACTACGCGCTCTATGCGCCCTTACTTTGTTTAAGCGCTCTAGTATCAGCGGGTGTTTGAGCACTTTGTCGCTTGCGCCGAGCAACCAGAGGCAATATCGCTTCTTGTTATGGATGAATTCGGCCGCCCCCACAAAGGGGCGTATATACCTTAAGAGCTCGGGCGTATGATTGACGAATTCTTTGCATTCAACTTCGTCCATAAGAAGCCCCCCGTCATCGTTTGCCATGGATCCAAAACTCATCCTCGCCACCTCGCTCAGCGCCTCCACTCGACTCGCCACCAACACGTTTGCTGCATCAACGAGATAGGGGCTGATGTTTTTTGCTAAAACACGCTCCTTGCCGTCGTAGATTATTTTGGGGGCGCTTGGCGCTATATGGGAAAAGCCAATAATTACACAGTACACGGCTGCATGCTCGCGACAATCTGCCTTCCACAAAAAGGATCTATAGGCAAAATTTAATTGTAAGCCCAGCGAAAAAATAGCTCCCCATAAAGTCGCGAGCTGCTCTCCTTGGCAAATCGAGTTGGTGGCAACAAACGCGCATTGCGTTGGTGAGTTTTTCATATATTTGGCCGCCAAGTAAAACCAAGCGCATATATAGTCGATGTTTCCCGCATTTTTACGCCCATCAAAGACACGCAAAAGATCGCGCTTTTGCTCGTCGTTCATGCGGCGAGCACCCACGAATGGCGGGTTTCCCAAGATGTAGTCAAAGCAATCTACTTTGTTGTTTAAGAGTTCTTGCCAGTCGTATTTTACTGCGTTTTCGGAAACAATCTTGGCACAAGATTCGTGATTGTTTGTTGAATTTAACTTAACATTCGCTGTTTTGCTTAAAAACAGTTTTTGTGTTTCTTGCTCCATACTTTGCTCCACAAGCCACAGCGTCATCTGAGCCAAATCGCAGGCGAAAGGATTGAGCTCTATGCCGTAACATTGAGAGGGTTTTACGCGAATTTGAAGTTCATGGCCTTTGGCAGCAGCAATTTGTAGTTTTCGCGCAAGGACGCGATTTTCGAGGCGTCGTAGCTCGCGGTAGGCGACACAAAGAAAGTTGCCGCAGCCGCAAGCGGGATCGAGGAGTTTTATGGAATGCAGCTTTTTATGAAAAGCTTCGAGTGAAATACTGCAATTTTTAACATTTTCGTAATTTTCTTTAAGTTCATCCAAAAAAAGCGAGTTGATAACCTTGAAAATGTTCTCCTCGCTCGTGTAATGCACACCGTCCTGTCTGCGTTCTAGATCGTCCATGATGTTTTGGAAGATATCCCCAAAGAAAATGGGATCGATATTTTGCCATTCAAAATCGCAGGCATCGAGAACGGCGAAGCGAAAGTCTGGATTTAAGGCTTTGAACTTTTGCGGTAGTTTAAAAAGCCCGACGCTTATTAGTGGAAAATCGTAAAACGGCGAATTTGATGCAAGCTTTTCGCGGGGAACGGGTAGGATATTGAAAAATCGCTCAAGAATACAGTGAAGATCAGAAGCGTCTTCTTTCGCATTTTCGATGATTTGCCGAAAAGGAAAGTGCGCAAAAATACCGAGCTGTTCAACATATATACAGAATACGAGCTTAATCAGGCATAGTTTGAGCTGAACAGCATCGTAGTTGAGTCTCGAAAGCTCACATTTAATGGCTTGGATGCGCGTAAAAGCCTCCAATGAGGCAGTTTTAACGACGTTATTTTGCGAAACACCGCGCTTTTCCGCATTTTGTTTTATGATTTTGTGGTTTTTCAAAACAGAATGGCTTATGCTACTTAATTCTTGAACTTAAAACGCGCTAAAATGCGACGCGTTTGTATTATGCATAACTTGGTGAGTTAACGAAAGACAAACTACGCTTGTAGGTAGTGCTTCTTGCGAATTGCTTAAACAGAGGCTAAAGATTTCTATGGCGTTGTGCGCGCTTGGGCTTTGTGGAGCAAAAGCGCGTGAACCATCTCCCTCCTAAAAATCGCTGCGCAAGCAGGAGATATGCATAGTTTTTACTTTACGACATCAGGTATCATTTATTACCTGTCACTGGCGGTGGCAGTGATTTTGCTGCCCATTTTGCTACTGCTTCTATATCGTTCTTTTGATGTATTGGGGCTAAGTTTGGCACAGTGGGTGAAACGGGCGCAGCGTCGTGAGGATGAGGCAACGGCGAATAAAATGCAGGATATTCGCAAGTTGCTCGAAACTTTGGCGCATGATGTGCTTAAACACCGACTTTTGGGCATGATTTCGTTGGTTCGCCTTTTGGATGGGGGGGACGGGAAGCCTAGAGCATTGTCGACGAAGGAATACGACGATTTTTTGGAGGAGATTTTTCGGCTTTGCGGTGCTAAAGCGGCGCCACAGGAGCGACTTTGGACACGCTGGAGGAATACTTTTAGTGAGATAAAGGCGATTGCGGGGCGAAATTTGCTCCTGCCAATTGCGGACCCGATGTTGACGGCGACCGACCGCATGATGCTGAAATTGAGGGGGATGTTTAAGCTGTATGTGGCAAAGGATAAGGCTAGCGCGGTAACACCCCAAGCGCTATTGCGCCTCAACGTCGAAGAGAGCGAGCCCATTCATAAGGAGATTTTGAGCCTAGCCTCGAATTGCCGGATGCGAGTTTGCGCGGCAGAACTCCTAGAATCGGCGGTTTCGGCGCTGTGCGTACAGATGGGAGAAGCTGCTGTCGCTCAACGAGTAGAGCTGCGAAACGAGGCGCTTGGAGACTACCTGAGTCCTGCGCCGATGCGGCTTTTGGCGACAAGTGTGCTGCGCTTGCTTGACAACGCGATTGCGCAGGGCGAAGGACGAGCAGCGGTAAAAATAACACTAGAAACCGATTTTTATTCGGACGACGGCTATTTAAAGATTCAGGTCTTTGATACAACGGCGCAAATTCCGCAGTCGCATCAATACGGGGATGGTTTGAAGGGGATTAGCCGTTCTTTGGCAGACTTTGGCTGTGGTTTTTCCTACGAGTTGGAGGATCACGGCGAGTTTAAGAAAGCTGCGCTCATCACGGTGCCAGTTTCGGAGCCGACGCCTATTAAGGCGAAGCCCATTTCGCGTTGGCGCTACGTCGGTTTTGCGCTGCTTTTTTTGTGCTTGACTGGGCTTTTTCTTTTGTCGGTATACCGCGTTTTTGGTGGGGCGCCTATACGTTTTGCGGGCATTGGTGAGACGGTAGTCGAGTTTGCGGTGGATGTTGGCGAGAAATTATCGATTCCGCTTTGCGAGGGCGGGAGCATGCCACGCGCGGAGGTTAGCATTAAGGACGGTACTTGCTGGAAGGATCAGTGCACCCTTAACGAAGTGATTGCCAGCTTAGAGCCATGTGCCAAGAGTTTGCTCGCCCGTGGCTGCCCAAAACGCCTCGAATGGACACCAGCGTTTGAAGACGGGGCGCGGCAAGGCAGAATTTATGAGTTAACTATCCGTTGCCATTCGCTGGGGCCACCCCAGAGCGAGGATGTGCAGAACATTCGCCTCCTGGTCACGCGACCCAATAGCAGACCTGAACTGTTAATGATGCAGATCCAAGACCTCGATAGCCAAGAGACGCGTGCTATTTATGCAGGTAAAACGGTGGAAGTTGCAGCTGATGCGAATCTTCGCTTTAGAGCAGTAGCTGTCGATAAAGATACGGATTTATTGATCTATCGTCTCATTTTACCCGACGGAAAGAGTCTTGTGTCGTATGACGGTGAGTTTTTGCTGCCCTTGGAGTGGTCCCAGTTTGGCACCTGGACAGCAGTTTTGCAGATCAGCGATATGGTGTCGGAGGCAAAGGAGTATAAGCTACGCTTTAAGGCTAACCAATTGCGCCCGATTGAACTGCGTAATATCGGAGTTTGGTCACAGCGCGCCGCATCTTCCCTCAATTGCAGGGGAATGGGGAATTCTCGGCTTTGCGATATTACCGACGGGGAGGTCAATGAGCTAAATATACAGCTGTGGTTTGACCCATTGTTGTCAGATATCGCGGAGCAGCTAACGTTTACAACGACCCCCGATAGCCCCATCGAAGTGGTAGCACAAGCGCGCTTGACAGAGATTGAGAGCCAGACGACGCTGCTGGGAGATCGATGGGAGTTTCGCGAACGCGCATCACAGCAAACACTTGCTATTGTTGAACTTACCAACATTTCGACCCACCCCCATCTACCCACAAGAGACTATGGTTTCCGCGTTAGTGTCGCTCCACTATCGCCCTTGGACTCCTTGCACTGGCCTGTGTATTTCCGCGCCAGTGAACTGCAAGGTCGCTGCCCTGAGCTGCAAATGATGCTCGTGTTCTCGCGACATGGGCAGGCACAAAAATCTATGCTTATGAGCAGTAAACATATTGTTTTACAAGAGTACGAAAAGGAAAGCGATGAGCGAACCGCCCGCGCTGGCATTCGACTATTCGGCTTTGGCAACAAAAGCGATACCAAACCCGAAGTCAAAGCCATCGTTTGCGAGAACCCTGCGCTATCGCAAGCATTCGAGGAGGCAAAGCTCGTAAGTATCGGCGATAATGCTTGGAATTTGGAACTGCGGCTAAAACAGGGCTGCATAAACGGACTTAACGAAAATACGCCGCAAAAAGATAAACTGTGTTTTTTGGAGCTCGTTTACGATAAAAAAACGAATGAAAACGATTTTTTATGGATAAGCATCAAAGATCGCGCTTGTCCGCCACGAGTCGAGAAGCTCGAGCTAATCTCTAGTGCCGATGAGCTTGCTAACAACCATATGCGCTGGAATTTCACCGTTATTGACGCCGACGCCAATCTCAACCCGCAATCCATTCGTGTTATCGGGACGAACAACTATAGCCTGCATTTGCACGACCACCCCGAGGCCGAGCAGAGCAAACTGGAACGCATCAGCGGCGTGATTAGCGCGAACCTTAACTGCAATAGCGCGCCAAAACAACTCAGCATCGAGCTCTCCGATCACAGCGCTTTGAGCACTCGCAAGGCTTTGCCCACATCGCTCAACTGCCCGCCTCTCGTTTCCACAGAAGATGGAAAAGACACTTACCACAGCAACGAAGGTGAGCCGTTGAGCATAGCGTTGCTTCACGATGATAACGTAAAACTAAGCGTTGAGCAGGGCGTTGGAGCGATCGAAGAGAAAAATTACGTCTGGAACGCTAGCTGCATGTACGGAAAAGGCCCACATCGCGTTCAAATTGGCGCACAATCCCCTAAACAGTACGGCCGTCCACTTGAACTTAAAATTTATGTCGCGCGTTGCATCCCTCGCCTCGCACTTTACGCCAACGGACACGCCCTCAGCCCCAGCGACAGCTTGCACGTAGACCTAAACGCCGAGGTTTTCCTCCGAGCTCAAATCCAAAAGGCCGAAAACTCCCGCTTCACCGTCCACTCGATTCGCGACGCCCCCCAGCCTAGCATCGCGGTGGAACAAACGCCCGACGCCGACACTCTGCGCCTGCGCTGCGGAGCACAAAACGCGTCAGAAACCCTGTATATCCAAGCAATTCCCACCGACGCAAACGACCCCGACTACCTCCCCTCGCCGCGCGTCCCCCTAAAAATTCACTGCAGATCCTCATCGGTAGAGACGCAAGTTTAATCTATCATTTTTCTTGGTGGGGGGAACGCCCCCCTCGGCAAAGCCTCCTCACAAAATTCGACAACGAACGCAAAATAAACTGCGAAGTTTTGGCTGTTCGCCAAACCTTCGCAGTTTATGCGTTCGTAGCGACTTTTGCTCGGGGGTCTTTGCCTACCCCCCTTGCAGCGAATGCGCTATCGCACGCTTTGGTTCCCAAAAACGACCATTGCCCTTATCGCTTGCCATCAAATCGTGGATGCCCAGCTACGATTGAGTCGCAAAATGATTGTGCGATAAATTTTTTTACCAATAGGATAGTTGACTATCCACCTCTGGCACAATTGTCCTAGTTTTGAGACGTTTTACTCCAAAACTAGAACATTTTTTTTGTAGAGTACTCCTTGGCGAGAGCTTTGGCTTCCGCTCACGCAAGTACAGAATATTTTTTGACTCATTGTGTAATGTGCAAAGCAAATCAGAAGTATATGGCTGTTTACTTTGCCTATGTAATACATAGTAATATTTTACAGATGTAAACCGATGTGTTATTGTATTTTATACGTTTTCCTGTAATGCTCTTGTAAGAAGGAAATTTAAAGGTTGGGAAAATACACCCTCCACAAATGCTTGCGCAAAACGTGTAGCGGATTACATTTTTCGATGAGTGGAACTCTTAGGGATGCTTTGATCAATGCAAAATGAGTAGGGGGCAGCTTTCAAAGCTGCCACTTGATTAAAAGCACGAAAGCTAAGCGAGTTTCAAAATAAAAGTCAATAAAATCAATGTGTTACACGAAATGGCTGTTTGCGCGGCGTGGAGCAGCGTCCCACCCATCCATCAGAGCATCCATAGAACGACACGCGAGTTTACGAATTTTATGAAACTGGCTCAAGTTTTGCAGAAACATTTTTTACCTCGCCTGTAACTTAGGCGAGCGTGTTTGGCACTAACACTTTTTGAAGGAGAGAATATGTTTAAGAATAAATTAGCACTTGGCGCTATCGCTTTTGCGATGGCTTTAACCCTTGGCACCGCAGCTTGTGAGAACGATGTCCCAGAGGATATTGGCTTGGTTGATGTTTGTGAAGGGAATGAATGCGATCTGGATGCTTTAGGGAAAGCGGCACCAAAAATGCAGGACTGTGATGTATTTGCTGCCGCTGAACATTATGAAGTGGCATGGGCAAAGCAATTCCATGATGACGGAAAAAACTTAGAAATAGCCTTAGGGCGCGCCATTGCAGGGACATTAGCCTTGGCGAAAGAACCGTCGTTCCAAAGTTTATTAAAGAAGCTGGGCTTTAAAAAACCCGAGCAAATTCAGTGCTTATGGCAAGAATATGGAGTTTTTGACATGATGCACATTGCATCGGAAGAAGATATACCCAATTGCACCGACGATGAAGCGGAACGTTTTTGTAAAGATCTAGAACATCCTGGTTTAGGCGAAGGTGGTGTGACACTCTCTAAAACAATCAAAACAATCAGTGGAGATCTTACTGTAAACGAACTGACGATGAATATAGCTGATCTAAAGGAAAAATTCATCTCATTATCTAATACCTTTAAGTACGTAGCAGACAATATGGAAGAACCCTTGATCTCGCTGATGTATGGTGGTTGCGGTTTAGAAAAATTTAAATTCAGTAAAACAGATTTATACACTTTTGCGGCGCTACTTCGCTTAGTACCCTCGGCTACCGAGTTTTTTAAGAACTATAAACACGAGATCAAAATCAAGGATATTCTTCGTTTGCAAGAAAGGGAGCCTAACAGCTATTGCAGCAGCTTCAAGAATATTTGGAAAGATGTGAACGATTCACTCTTTGTACTAAAGAGCAAAGCCAAAATGGAGGATTCAACGCTATTGTTGCAGCAAGCCGCAGAATTGATTAAAACGGCGATGAACAGTATTTCGCATGCCCAAGGACAAGTTGGCATCATTGCGTGGAAGGAAATGCCAAAGGATATGGAAGCACTTATCAAGGGGTTCTCTGGCGATCTCGCAAACGCCATTAAAGATGACACAGCTCTAAATCTCGCTCCTTATATAAAGTCCGCTCTCACCTTCCATGTTAACAAGTTCTTTGCTAATCCCTTTGATCGCAAAGCCGATAACAAGATAGCTGAAAATATTGATTGCAAGTGCAGCCCAGTGGAAAACAATGATGCGGTGTGTTTCTTAGAGCCGAGTGTAGAAACAAACTGGGAGTTCATTGCTACAACCATAAATAATGTCACTTCACCTGCATTATATACGAAACAAGATGATGGTGAATTCATCATTGGGCTTGACATAGAACTTAAGCTTGACTTGGAAGATCTAGAAATGGAAAAAATAACGGATCCGCATCATTATATACAAAACATCGATCAGTGTATGCAAGGTGGTAAGGAATAATAGGCCTTACAGATCTTGTTACACAAGAAATACAGCGAGCAGCTCTTTGGGGCTGCTCTTTTTGTAGCTGCTCTCGGCGAGCGCAAGTTCTACGGAAACTCTGATATATTGGGATTAGCGCTTAAACATGGTAACTAAACATATATATTTATAATATGAGACCTTTGCACTGCTAGAAATTGTGAATTTAATTTTACAAATCCGATACAGTCTTAAACAAAATGAGATATTTTGTAGAGAAGCACAAGTTGAGAATGCTAATTAAATAAGGCGGGTGGAAGGTGAAATGACATTTTATTCGAAAAGTGCTTAAAAGACTGCTTTCTTTTTTGGAGGGGGGTGCGGGGGGAACCTTTTTTCTTTTGCAAAAAGAAAAAAGGTTCC
>JBBAEA010000116.1:0-11031 GCA_041656175.1 Bradymonadales bacterium
CGCGCGGCCTCAGCCGCGACCAATCGCTGACATCCGTGTCGCGATTGAAGAGAGGGGGGTGCGGGGGGAACCTTTTTCTTTTGCAAAAAGAAAAAAGGTTCCCCCCGCGCAAACTCAAAAGAAATACGTAATGCTGAGTTGGGGCGCTAGCCCCAATGAATCAGAGTTATCGCTTAACAAAGTTGTCCTGCGTATGTTATCTTTGCTTTGGGTAAAGCGCGTAAAGTTTTCGCATTTTGTAGCGCGGCGGCGTTGTTGGTCAATGATGGGGTTTTACGATGAATATAAGTGATTGGACGCTTGAGCCGAGGTTACGACGATTTGTTCTAGAAGATTACCAAGGTCCAGTGGCGCGTTGGTGCCCTAGTTGCGGGAACCACGCCATATTGCTCGCCTTGCAGCGCTTGTGTTTATCGGCGCAGTTAGCGCCTGAAAAGACCGTTGTCGTTTCAGGTATCGGTTGCTCTAGCCGTTTACCTCATCATATGAATACCTATGGTTTTCATAGTTTACATGGTCGCGCCCTTCCCATTGCCTGCGGTATCAGGGCGCGTCGCCCCGATTTGCATATTTTTGTGATTACAGGGGATGGCGATTGTTGCGCGATTGGAGCAGGCCATTGGCTCAACGCTCTTCGCTTGAACATGAAAATGACGGTGTTATTGCTTGATAACGGTGTATATGGGCTTACTAAAAAACAAACATCACCGACTTCGCCCAAGGGTTTTCACTCTAACACGCACCCTAGCGGCGCCCCGCTCTCTGCTCTTAATCCGTTGGCCACCGCGATATCCGTAACGAATGCATCTTTTGTGGCGCAATGCGCAGACTGGATACCAGATCACTTGTTTGCAACGCTAAAACGCGCACACGTTCATGAAGGCTTGTCGTTTATTCGGATTCGACAGCGTTGTCCGCATTTTATGGGCGATTTTTGGGATGACTACGTCAAAGATCCACAAAAACAGTGCTTGCTCTCGGATCCCGCTGGGGTAGAGATTGGGGAGGAGATAAAGAAGATCTATCCCAATCAACTAGCACATGATCCACGAAATTTAGGAGCAGCCATAGAATTGGCGCTCCAAAATGAGCCGCTAGCTCTGGGTTTGTTGTACCTCAATGTCGGCGCGGAGAGCTACGATAGCTATGCCCATAGAGGGCTTATTTGCTCCACACAGGAGAAGCTAACGGCATTGAACAGAGAGTTTGATAAGTTTAGCGTTTAATCATATGCTACAAGCTTTGGTGCTGGGGGGGGTGGAGGGACTTAGCATGAAGACTGTTGGTGTTATCTGCAGCGTTTATGGAGATTTATGGGGAAGAATTTAGAATATAGCTTGCAGTTTTTAGGCTCGGGTAATGCTTGGTCAAAACCCCCTGTGAATTTTAATAACAACGTCTTGTTAGAGGTGTCTGGTCTACGTTATCTGATTGATTGCGGGAACTTGTGCCCCTTAGCTTTGCACGTACGCGGGATATCTTTAGGAGATATTGACGGTGTCTGCGTAACACATCTGCATGGGGATCATATCAATGGCTTGGAAGAGCTGTTATTTTATAACTATTTTTATCTTGGTTGCCGGCGCATAGAACTTTGCAGCCCTCGTGGTTTATTTACGCGCTACTCAGGTATTGAGGGGGAGGATTTGTGGGAGAATTGCTTGCGGGGAACCTTCGAGTTTAGGCGCGAGGGGGGTGAACGCGTAGGTTTAGAGGAGTTTGTGAATTTGCGACTCTTAAGCGAAAAGGAGCGTTTCACCATAGGAGAACTGGCCTTAAGCTACTTCGCCGTCGAGCATGTGCCCGGTAAGCCGTGTTATGGTATTGAGTTTGATGATCGCATTGTCTACACTTCCGACTGCGTGTTCTCTCCCCTTATGTTGGAGGAGTTCTTTAACAAAGGTGTGCAACTGGTGTTTCACGACGTTAGCTTTGAGAGACCCACGCAGTTTGGGGTGCACTGCTGCTTTGAAGAGCTCATGACTCTACCACGCGAGATGGCAGAGCGGATTGTTTTGATGCATTTTGGCGATGCTACAACTTCACAGCAGTTTGCGAAAGCGCTAGACTACGGATTTAGGCTTGCAGAGTGCGGGCAGCGATTTAATTTTAAGGCAGATTTGGGAGAGACGAATGATTCAATGTAAAGCCTGTCAGGCTGAACTGCCAAAAGATTCGGCGTTTTGTGGCCACTGTGGTGCGAAAATAAAAAAAACCAACCCTGCGAAAGAAACGAGCTTTGGTCTAACGTCGATAACCGAAGAAGAAAGAGCCGCTCTGCAAGCAGCGACAGAGGCAACTTTAGCGAAAAATAAGCAAGATAATACCGACGTTAGCCCGACAAAAAAAGATGAAACAACGACTCAAGAGCTGGCTTTTTCTAAAAAAGCGCGAAAAACCGATGATGCCTCCACACAGAGTAGTTATGCAGAAGAAGATCAAAGTGTAAAAACCACGGATAAGTTACAGATACAGCGAGTCGTTGCAAAAAAAGATGACGCCGTTGATGAGCGAGTGACGCGTACAAAAAAGAAGAAAAAGCGCAGTAAAGACGCCGACTCGACTGGGGAGCAAAGAGAGGAAAAACTTGAGAGTGGGGACAGCGCTGTAGTTGCAGGAAGTGATGATGCAAAACAGGAACGTGAAAAGTCTGGTAAAACCCGTAGCACGGAAGTAGAAGCGCTAAAAAGCGACGAAACGGCAGAGAAAAGAAGAAGCGACGAATTCGTTGCACAAGAGAGCATCATCGAAATGGGGGGAGAGGAAGATCTCGATGATGATGACTTTGCCGAAGATGAAAACTTCGATATTTTTAACGAAGAAGCGTTCTTTGGTGCAAGTCTTTCCCAAGAAATTAAAGTTTCTCATCTCGAAGAGCTAAAGCCGCGTAGCGGCAAAAAAGTTTATACTATCATTCTTGCACTGATTGCTATACTCATTATTTCACTCAGTATTGCTTTGTTTTTACAGTATTAAATACAATGTGCTAAACTATGATTAACTTTTATAGCATGAATCATTACTATGCATTAAATTAATAGTTTAATAAAGTGATAATTTGTTATTAAGCATCTGTCCATTATGTGTATGTAAGAACTTAAGTTTTGTTATGATTAAACGGTTTAAATATGTCGGAAATAACTAGTTTGGTAGATATACTAAAAAATGAGGAAGAACGAGAAATTATTCTTGATGACGCATGTACTCTACTAGATTCAGAAATACATTCAAAAAAAGGTTTTAAAGGAGCAGTGATTAAATCAGCTTATCTTTTCATTAAAACCTTTAGAAAGAATTACATCCCCCATATTATGAATTTGGTCATAGACGACTTAGCGCTTGCCATCGATCCCATTCATGCGCAATATCGTGAAGATCCCGACATAGAGCCCTTCGTCGAAATACTATGCCGTCACGAGGAGCTTGCATCAAAAAACATGCTAGAAGCCATGGATAGGCGCATTAAGGTGGCAAACGAGATTGTACAAAAAATATATTTTAGATTTCGTCCACAAGCGCATGAACACATTGTTGATGCTTTGCCCGCTCTTGCAAAACTCATTGATAAACACACGATAGAGCAAGGGAAGGCCTCATAGCGCCAACCCCCGCAAGCGCTGCTCGCCCATGATCAGCCTGCAATTGCTCGTTATTATAGAGGTAATCGACTTGACACACACAGAAGAACTCAGCGAACAGATCGCTAAGCTCGCAGAAGCTGCAAAAGCCGCTGCCCCCGCTCTTGCCCAGAGCAGCGAAAGTCTGCGCAACGCAGCGCTTGATGCCATGGCTCAAAATATCGAACGAGATTCTGGCGATATCTTGCAAGCAAATGACAAAGATCTTCGCCTAGCCGCCGAAAACGGCCTTAGTGAGGCGATGATCGACAGATTACGCCTTAGCCCTGAACGACTCAAACAGATAGCGCAGTCTATACAACACATACGAATGCTTCCCGATCCTATTGGTAAAATCGAAGGAATGCAAACTCGTCCCAATGCACTTCGTGTAGGTCGGATGCGCATACCGCTCGGTGTAATCGCGATGATTTATGAAGCGCGCCCTAATGTAACTTCAGACGCATCCGCGCTTTGCATCAAGAGTGGTAATGCAATCGTTCTAAAGGGCGGAAAAGAAGCATTCAATACGAATGCAGCCATAGTAAAGTCCTTAAAGTTTGCACTAACTTCGGTGGGATTGCCTTCTAGTTGCATTTCATTCGTAGAAACGCTCGACCGCAAAGCCGTCTCTTACCTCATTAAACAGAAGGATTGCATCGATTTGCTCATACCGCGTGGAGGCGAATCACTTATACACTACGTCACCGACAATTCGAGCATTCCTGTGATCCAGCACTACAAAGGCGTTTGCCACATCTTTGTCGAAAAAACAGTGCAAGCACAAATGCTCAGCCCCATTCTACTCAATGCAAAATGCCAACGCCCAGGCGTCTGTAACGCCATGGAATGCCTGCTGCTAGATGCGGAATTGGATGCTGTGCTTGCAGAGCAATGCTTGCGAGATCTGGCACAAAATGGGGTGACTTTGCATGTTGATGAAAGAATATTGCAAAAATTTCCGCAATTACAGAATATTGTACCCGCTACCGACGAAGACTGGGGCAAGGAGTACCTCTCCCTTGACCTAGCCGTCAAAGAAGTCGATGGCATTAAGGAAGCCATTGCACACATACAACAATACGGTTCGCTACACACCGAAGCGATACTCAGCAGCGATTATTTCAAAATCCAAACGTTTTGTAACTCAGTCAATTCATCCACCGTACTCGTCAACGCGTCCACGCGTTTCGCCGATGGGGGCGAGCTCGGGCTAGGCGCCGAAATCGGAATCTCAACCTCCAAACTTCACGCCTTTGGCCCCATGGGCATAAACGAATTGACCACTACCAAATTTGTTGTCCAAGGAAATGGACAAGTTAGAAATTAGTTTTTGCATTAATAAAGGAATTGCATGCAGATTAAACAGAATGATGAACTCACTAGCGAAGCCCTCTGCCACCTTATCGTAAAAGCCGCTGTCGAAAAAAAAGCCATTAACCCAGTCGTTATCGACGTTCGTGGCCACTCCAGCTACGCCGAATACCTAGTTGTTTGCTCAGGGCGCAACGACCGACACGTCAACGGTATCGCCAACGGCATCGACGAAGCCGTCGCCCCACACCGAATTTGCCTCGGAAATGAAGGCTTAGCCAACGGTCAATGGGTGCTTCTCGACTACGACGACGTAATCGTTCACGTCTTTTATGGCACGCGTCGTCACGAATACGACCTCGAAAAACTTTGGGCAGACGTACCCAGAGTCCCCGTCGATGTTCCGTCAGAACTTAGAAACGAAGCTGATTTTTACGAATAATTTTTTTGTGGGGGAAGTTTCCCCCTCGCGTGGGCTTCTTCGTAAAATTCGCTAATGATCGCATTATTTTGTGCGATGTATTCGCTATACGCTCATCCATCGCACAAAATGCGCTCATTGCGACTTTTTCTCAGTGATCCCACGCTACCCCCTCGGTTACGCTGCGCTAGCCCCTTGTGGCGCCATTTACAAAATAGAAGCACCCAAGCGTTAATAGCCTATGTCCGCTACTATCATTTGCATCGGCAAAATAAAGTTTTTGCCCTATCGCCATGCCTGTGACGAGTATTTGCGTCGATTAAAGCACTATTTACCCGTTAAGGAGCTAGAACTTAAGGCTAGTTCTGGCTCAAAATGGAGTGACATCGAGTGTAAACGCCGCGAATCAGAAGCTATTCTACAAATGATCCCCACAAACGCTTTTTTTATTTGCTTAGATGAGCGCGGCGAGTGCCCTTCTAGCCTTGACTTTGCAGAGTTCATTCGCTCTAAAATTGATCTTGGCGTTCCCATGTTCTTTGCCATCGGTGGCGCACTTGGGCATCACGAGAACTTGCGCAGGCAAGCCAAATACGTACTTTCGCTCTCTCATTTGACCCTACCACACGAATTGGCGAGGGTCGTCATGTTAGAGCAACTCTATCGCGCGATGAGCATCCTAAAGAATGAACCCTACCACAAATAACGCAACGCCCTAAGCGGAGACAAAACGATGAGCATTCAAGAAACACTGCAGGCTGTTAAACAACTTTTTTGGCCTACGCGTTGTGCCGCCTGCGACATCTTGCTCGATGCAAAGGCACAATCGCTTTGCACAGAATGCCGAGACACCTTGCGGCTTTGCCACTATATTACGTCGCCCTCTGCTATAGAGTGCGCCTGTGCCTTCTTTATGTACGAAGCCGCGATCCAAGAATGCATAGCGAAGTGGAAGTTTCACGAAGATTTTTATGCACAAAATGCGCTTTTAAGCCTTTGCTCCGAATTTGCAGAGAAAATTCTCCCACCGCCAATGCCAGATTCTCTTATTGTATCGGTTCCACCGCACTCCAAACGCCTAGCGCAGCGAGGTTTTGATCCCGCGTGGACTCTCGCAAAGCATTTCCAAAAACTCTTTGGAAGTGTACACGGCGTCATTCCGCAATTCGACGATGAAATTCTCGTGCGCACCAAGCACACTCCACATCAAGCGGGTTTAAGTAACGAAGAGCGCCGAAAAAACTTAGCGGATGCATTCATCACGACGCGTCAAATCTCGCAGCCTGTGATTTTGGTCGATGACGTTATTACCACGGGCGCTACTGCAAACGCATGTGCCAAAATGTTCGTAAACGCGGGAGCAACGAGTATATTACTCGTTGGTCTTGCCTATGCGCCAAATTAAATTTGGCAATTTGTTTTCTAGGCGCAATATTATTAAATCATCATTATGCTTCCCAAAAACTTACTTCGCAGCCGCGAAGATAATCACAGCGTCTTTCCACTCTACATAACAGCTAGCCCGAGTATCGTCGAGGCACTCAACACGGTTCTCGATATCTTTCGCGCAAGCATCGATGATAACTACGAGAATTTAATTGACGATATCAACGATCTTTGTTCAACGAGCCAACGACACCGCCTATTGCGTGGTCTCTGTCATTTGCTGGAACAAAGGCTTGAGTTCTATGAGCTTAGCGACACGGTTTCGCCTGAAGAACTGCGAGAGCGGATTTTTCTCGAAAGCGCCGCCGTTGGCCAAGAAGGCTACACTAAACTTCAGTGGCGAAACGAGATTTTGCAAAATGTCGCCAAAACACTTGGTCTTAGTGCAAACGATTTGGAGGAGCTGCTCTACTGCGATCTTAAAGGACAGCGCAAAATTAAAAGCTTCGAAGACCTCGAAGACGAAGAACTGATTGCAAGATACAACCTCAGTTTGGCGCAGACTGTGCTCTTTCGTGCAAAAAGTCTCGATTTTGAGCTCAAACTCAGTGGCAAAAATACGGCGCCGATGTTGCGAAAAATCTTTAGCGCCCTGAAGTTTCACGGTTTGCTTTTTGAACTGCAAGTAGAAGGCGAGCTCTACAAGTTCTCGCTTGATGGCCCCAACGCCCTCTTCTCCCAAGCACAAAAATACGGCGTGCAACTCGCCGCTTTCCTGCCCATGCTCTTTCGCTTTAAAGATTGGGAAGCAAAAGCCAAGGTGCTCTGCGATGCAAATCGGTATAAGGATTTTGTTCTTAGCCCCGCAGATTTCGATTATCCCCTAAAACCGCTCCCCATGCGCCTTCCTGAAGAGCAGGAACGCCTCATAGAGCGCCTTAAAGAGCTTGCCCCAGACTGGCTTTGCGAGCCAAATCCCCAGATACTAGAACTCGGTGGACAACAGCTTTGGATCCCCGACTTTAGCATGGAGCATAGACTGACGAAGCGTCGCGTGCATATAGAGATTATCGGGTTTTGGCGCAGCGACTACCTGCGACGGCGCCTAAAGTTGCTAAAAACAAGGGCGGCAAAAAATCTCATCCTCATTCTTAGCGATAAGCTCAAAGTCGACCGCGAGGCGCTCGATGCCGTTCACCCGCAGTTGTTATTTTATAAGTCGACTGTGCGGCCACAAGCGGTGTTAAAACTCATCGAGGCTTGCGCGCTGTAGCATATTCTTTTATGGGTTTCGCGTAACGAAACGCGCGCCAGTGCTATCGATCACGGTGTGGGAGCGAAATGGCCATAGTGGGGGGTAGCGCGGGATCGCCTTCAAAAATGCGCTACGAACGCATATTGTGCGCTGGATGCGCGAACAGCAAATACAGCGCACAATATTTTGCGTTCGTTGTCGCATTTTTGGAGGAAGCCCGCGCGTAGGGGGGCGGTGTTGCCCCCCAAAAAAAGAGCTAAGCTAAACAAGCGGCTAGATCTTCTTGGACGCTAGAAATGGGGGTGATGTTGAAATTTTCAACGAGGAACTTCAGAATATTAGGTGAAACAAATGCGGGTAACGAGGGCCCGAGGCGAATATTCTTCACGCCGAGGTAGAGTAGGGTTAACAAAACGCAGACCGCTTTTTGCTCATACCACGATAGGATGATGGAGAGCGGGAGTTCGTTAACGCTGCAATCAAAGGCGTTTGCAAGGGCTAGGGCGACTTGGATGGCGCCGTAGGAGTCGTTACACTGACCCATGTCGAGTAAGCGTGGAATGCCGCCGATATTGCCAAAGTCAATGTCGTTGAAGCGGAATTTTCCGCAGGCCAAGGTCAGCATGACGGTGTCGGCTGGGGTGCTCTTGGCGAGTTCGGTGTAGTAGTTGCGACCAGGCTTGGCACCATCGCAGCCTCCGATGAGGAAGAAGCGCTTGATGGCGCCTGATTTTACGGCGTCGATGATGGTGTCGGCTAGGGAGAGGATTTTTTGGCGACCAAAGCCAGTCCAAACGGTGCTTCCGCCGTTGATTCCAGTCATGGGGTGATCTTCAGCGTAACCGCCGAGTTCCAAGGCTTTTTCGATGACGGGGCTAAAGTCTTTGTCGGCGCCGATGTGTGTGCAGCCCGGGAAGGAGACGACTTCGGTGGTAAAGACACGGTCGATGTAGCTTGGGCGCGGTGGCATGAGGCAGTTCGTGGTAAAGAGGATGGGCGCGGGGACGTTGTCGAATTCTTTGAGCTGGTTTTGCCATGCTGTGCCAAAGTGCCCCTTAAAGTGCGGGTGCGCCTTAAGTTTGGGGTAGCCATGCGTCGGAAGCATCTCGCCGTGGGTGTAGATGTTGACGCCGCGTCCTGCGCTCTGTTGTAGGAGTTTGTCCAAATCGAGCAAGTCATGGCCAGTAATAATAATGAAGGGGCCCTTTTCGATGGTGAGCGGAACTTCGACTGGCTCTGGGGCGCCATAGGTTTCGGTGTTGGCCTTGTCGAGGATTTCCATGCACTTGTAGTTCACTTCGCCTGTTTTAAGTACGAGGGCAGTGAGTTGCTCGGCGTTCATATCGCTACCAACGGCGCGCAAGCCTTCGTAGAAAAAGGCGTTGACCGTATCATCTTGGTAATCGAGGACAAAGGCGTGTAGCGCGTAGGCCGCCATGCCGCGTAAACCCAATAGAATAAGGCTTTTTAGGCTGCGAGTATCTTCGTTTGCGTTCCAAACGCTGTGCATACCAGCTTCGTAAATAGCATCGCGCCACGGTTTGTTATCTTCGTTGGGCGCAAGACGATCGCGTTCGGCGATAATTTTAGCGCGTTGCTCTTCGATAACGGGATCGTTGAAGTTAACATTGGTAATGGCCATAAAAAGCGATTCCATGACCAATCGATTGGTTTCTGTGGTGGGTTCGCCTTTTTCGGCAGCGCGCGCAAGTAGAATTAAGGCGCCAGTGAGACGATCCAAAAGATTCGATGTGGATGATTTCTTGCCGCAAACGCCAGCTTTACCTGTGCAGCCAGTTCCACGGGAAGTCTGCTCACACTGAAAACAAAACATTTCGTTCATTGGGGGGCTCCTAAAAGAGAGTAAAGAGTTAAACAAACAGCATCGCTGCTAAGAGATGCTAAGCATGGGCGAGTTTTCTCGCTATTAAAGGGTAGGGGAGGTGCAGAGGCTTGTGTTCTGTGGCTCTGCAAATAAAAGAGTTTTTGGGTTTTTAGCGCATTTTAGCTTAAATCCAGCGCTAAAGCACAGTTCCATCGGTGCTTAGAGTAAGCACCTTCATTAGAATCGATTTTCCACTAATTTGCAATGCTTGCCTTGCAGCAAGTTCGAGGCCACCACAACAGGGTACTTGCATGCGAACAACGGTAAAGCTCTTAATATCGTTACTGCAAAGTATTTGCTCTAACTTTAGCGCGTAATTAGCGGCATCAAGCTTTGGACATCCAATGAGGCAAACTCGGCCTTTGATAAAATCTTCGTGAAAACGCGCATACGAAAACGCCGTACAATCTGCCGCCAAAAGTAGATCCGCATCTTGGAAAAAAGCAGCATTGACGGGGACCAATTTTAATTGTACGGGCCACTGCGCCAACTCGCTGGGGCGCTGGGCAGAATTTGTCGTCGACTTTGCGCCCAAGAATGTAGGCTTTAGTAAAGTTCTTGCTTGCGTCCCAGGGCAGCCGCGACCTTTAGTTTTGCCCGCGCAATCGCTTGCTTTGCTGGCTTTGGCCGACATCGCCGCTTGGACAGCTTGCTCGTCGTAGGGAAGTGCTTCACACTCCTCAAGGCGAATCGCATCCACTGGACAAACTGGTAAGCAGTCTCCTAAACCATCGCAGTAATCTTCGCGAATAAGTCGTGCTTTGCCGTTGACTAGCTCGATCGCACCTTCGTGGCAGGCTGTAACACAGGCACCACAGCCGTTGCACTTCTCTTCATCAATCTTCACCATCGTACGCAATACTTTCATCACTAATACTTTCTTTTGAAAACTTAGTCCCTTGCCCCAAGCGCAATATCCACCAATTTGAAAATAAAGTACGTTGTATTTACAACATAGAATGAAAATATTTGATTTTTTTTGCTTAAGGAAGCGCTCATTTATGGGTGGGGCGCTGCCCTACGCCTCGCTAAGGGGCCGAAACGAGTAAAACTAAGTGTTTTACGAGTTGATGGCCCGCTTTCGCAGTGAGCATGTCCAAGCCAAGCTCGCTTGAGCTTGTGACATGCGAACAAGAAAAAAAACCGTAGGTTT
>JBBAEA010000117.1:0-10669 GCA_041656175.1 Bradymonadales bacterium
AAATCTCAGCAGCAAAGAATTAGATGAAATAGTAAAAAGAATCAACAACAGGCCCAGAAAATGCTTGGGGTGGAAGACACCTGAGGAGGTTTTCAAAGTATGTGGCACTTGACTTGGAAATTTTCCCACTACCCTGTTCACTGGGCTCTTCCTCAGGCTGTGTTTCCACTGGATCTGTGTCAGGCTGTTTGGTGGCGTCAGCTTTTTTGTTCTCGCACGAAGACGAAAAGAGTAACAGTAACATTATGAGAAGAAGGCGATAAAAAGTGTTCTTGATCGAATTGTCTCTTGCAAAGCATCAGCTAAAGGCTAAAAATGGGGAAAAACCAAAAATGCGACAAAGGATGTCTGATTTATCATGATACAAAAACAAAACTTCGTTTTCTTCAATTTCACAAGAGCAGAAGACGCTTTTTGGTGTTTCGCTCCCTGACACACAATAAACCGCGGGGATGCTAACACAGACTATTTCGAATATCAAGCTCTCAGAAACAAAGTAAAAGCTCAAATTTTAGTGTCTAAGGAAACTTTGATTGATTGGGGCTACCGCCCCAGACCCCGTCTAAGGCGGCGAAACGAGTAAAACTGAGTGTTTTACGAGTTGATGACCCACTTTCGCAGTGAGTACGTCCAAGCCAAGCTTGCTTGAGCTTGAGACGTGCGAACAAGAAAGAAAAACCGTAGGTTTTTCATGAGACTAGATTTGCGCAATCGAACACAAGCCTGCGTGAGTGCAGCGCAAATCGTAGTCGGAATTGAGGAACTGAGCCCTTAGAACCTTTTTTGCGTACTGCCTTGATTTTATTACTTTTATTTTGAAGCTCGCCTAACTCCCCTTACCTTGTGTTAGCTAATTTTTGCAGGTTTTCACATTGTTCAGAGTTTCCTTAATGAGGCTCTGAACCATCGTTTTGGGGGCGTTACGGGGGCAGGAGCCCCCGTAGAGAGGGTAGCGGCAAACCCGCGCACAGCGCGGGGTTGACGCGTAGGGGGAAACTTCCCCCACAAAAAGAAATCGTATAAATACCGCATTAATCAGTGTATTTTGAAAAGAACTACAAAAAAAAGCCACCCTAGGGTGGCTCTCATTCATATGCATGGCTGCAAACTTAGTTCACTTTCGGTACGCACTTGTATTTGTAGCTGCCTTCGTTATTGGCTGCATCACATTCTGTGACCAAGCTGTCGACTGTGTCGATGGGGTTTACCACGATGAGAAAGTCTAGACTTTGGGCTTGTGTTTCGCTACGCGTGTACTCGAAAGAGATGGGTTCAAACTGTCCTGGCAAAATATCATTTTTGGTATGAACTTCGCCGATCTTTGTCTTTTGCCCTTCTCCATTGATGATGTATATCGTGACAGGAACGCCAGCGGGTGCTGCTGCCCACCCCGTATTATGGATTTCAAACAAGAGAGTAACGCTGTTATCACAGAAGTAGGTATCCGAAGATACTTTGTCGACCTTGAGATCGGGAAGGTTAGTAGCACCTGGTTCAACGTTGAGTCGGAAGTTGTTAAGTCCAGGAACTTTCCAGTTTGGGCGAGCCTTCTTTGGTATAGTGCCATCATCTCTAACGTTGGTAATGGAATAAGCATGTTGATTCCAAATTTTGCGCGTTCCCACCCAGTCTTTGTTTGGGGCGGCAAAGGCACGTAAACCAACCTTTATCACTTCTTGGCTATTAGTGGTGATTTGCGAAGTGCAGTTGTCTAGCCCATTTTCTTCATTGAGATCATGCGTCGTTGGGCAATCGCCTCGAGTGGAACCCACTACAATTTCAGCAGCACCATCGTTGTTAATATCTGCAATCACGGGGTATTCCCAGTGTGTAGCAGAGGGGTTGCATTGACAGAATACTACCCCTTTGTCGGGGGCTGTTTCTTGTCCACTGTAAATTCTGAGGAACCATTCGTCGTTGTAAACAATCTCTGCAATGCCGTCGCCGTCAAAGTCAAATACGGACGAACCCGTTTTACGGGAGCTTCGGTCTTTAGTGGGCTTTTGCCACCAAATAGTGCCATCTGCGTTAAACACAGCGTAGGTAAATGCAGTGGCTAGCGTAATTTCGGGCTCTGGTGTGTGGTTAACGTTGGCGATAGTAGCAGGTCCACCTCCACCACAGCCTTCCGACACAACACAAAGCGTTCCGTTGTTATCTACAGGAGCACTCCAATAGTTGCTTCCGTCTGCGTTAAAGACCATTAAACTATGACCAGCACTGACCCAAGGAGAGGGGTCTGAGCGCACAACGACAACTTCGGGTTTAGCATCAAGGTTTAAGTCGCCAATGCTCGGGTAGCCATCGGGGTGCTCATCGCTTCTGTCATAAAGCGGGCTAGCATCCAAACTACCGCTTCCATCGAATGTAAACTTGTAAGCGATATTGCCACCCACCAGCTCAGGATGACCATCTTCATCAAGATCGGCTGCAACCGTGTAATCGCAATGCGCATGCCCTCCCATGTGCAAGTTGAGCTGACTTTTATCTAGCGCCCCCCACTTAAGCGGTGCTATCTTGGTGTCACCCTCGGGTTGGCCTGCAAAGACTAGGTAACGCACATAAACCTCGGGTTTACCGTCGCCATCGAAATCAGCAATACCCATACCGCTCTGGCTGCAGAACTTTTGCTGTACTCCATTGATGCGTAAATCGGTTCTCCAATACAAACTGCCGTCTTGTTTAAAGGCGATCAGCTGATTAGAACCCGACTCGCAAGTTACGATTTCTAGCTTCCCGTCACCGTCTAGGTCACCAAGCGCGATCTGCGCGCCACCAATGGTTCGTAAGCTAGGATCTAGTATGCTGTGTTTTAGTGAGCCATCCACTCCGTTAATGATTCGCAAAACTCCGTCAGATACATAATTGCCACCTGCCCATGTGTTGACAACAACTTCAATGTTCCCGTCACCATCGAGATCCGCTACCACTGGTGCCATCATCACTTTATAATGGCCTGGCATTTGGTCATCGGCAATTTCTCCTTCTCCCCAGAACCAAAGCTCCGTCGGTTTTACTTCACCACCCGTGGGTTTTCGCAAACATGCAGGTTCTGTCGTTGGTTGCGGTAAGCATTGGTGCGTTAGCGTTTCACAATATTCGCCAAATTCGCAATCGTATATGTCGATGCAGCTCGTTGTCGGTAAATAGCACTGGTTTGATGCGCAGATCTCTCCTTCATTTTCGCAACAAACCTCAACGTTATCCGCATTTAAACAACGTGTATACTTGCATTCTTTGCGGCAAACTGCGTTCTCGCAAACCTCGCCTGTTTTACAGCAATGTTGTCCACAAACCTCATCATAGGAACAACAAGCTCCCGAGCCCGCAAAATCGCAGAAATGCGTATCCTTTTCACAACAAGTATCGGCGCACTCTAGCTGAGTCTCGTAGTCACACTTTGGAGTGTAACAAATAGGATCCCAATACTCGCAAGCCACACAACTGCCTTCACTACATGAGCCCTCGCAAATTGTTTTTACGACCTTGCCCCCTTCGCAAGTTAAGGCAATATTGACTTGTTTACCATTTACGGCCTCGACGGTACAATCCACGTAATCCGCTTTACAATCGGTGGGTAGCTCTTTTTGGCGACACTGAGAATAATCGACAGAGCAATCGGAAGCACAATGCAATGCACCTACACTGTTTTCTACATAATCAGAACAAGCCTTAGTCTCACGAAATGTAACAATTCCATCAACGATGTCGCATTCTTCTCCGTCGTCTAAAGAATTATTTCTGCACAACTCGTGGACATCGCATTCATCCCCTACGCAAGGGCAATTATCCCCAACACAAGGCTTCGGATCGATAGGAATGACTCTGCCCGAAATTTCGTCTTCGCACCCAAAAAACAAGCTGCCTAAAGACAAAATGAAAAAAATAGATATACAATGCGTAATGACGTGTTTATGCATACAGTCTCCTTAAAATATCTTTGAGCAGCAACAAAGGTTCCCCCTATTTTCGTCACCACAATTGTAGCAAAACATAATAAGTGGATCCAGAGCTAATGTGAAAAAGAACAGTTTTTAATGATTCTAGTACACAGGATTGCTTCGCTTCACTCGAGGCTTTTTTATTTTTGTGGAGGGGGAAGTCTCCCCCTACGCCGCAACCCCGCGCTGTGCGCGTGTTTGCGTCTACCCCCTCCGCGGGGACACCCCGCGACGCCCCGTCCAATTTTGGCCTAAACAAAGTGTTGCGCCAACTCTCACTTTGGGACGGTAAGCTCAAGAAATTAAAGTTTTTAGCTACAAACAAAAATTTGGCTTACGACTTTTGACTAAGAGCTTACGACGAACAAAGTAGTCAAAACTTTACTGAGCATCATTTTGCAATTAAACTGCGAAAAAGCAAGTAAACATGCAGCACAAGCTTACGATCACTTGACGAAAGCGTAATAAGTAAGAAAATAACTGCCACCTTGGCGAAGACTAAGGTAGAAACATCATGAATGAGGCAAGTCCTCAATAAGACATCGGTAAATTATGATTAACCTTATCATTAGTATAGTGCTAGCGGCGGCTTCGTGGGCGTTGACAACTTTTATTTTTAGCTCTATTTGGGCTGGTCTGCTACCGTTTTTAATTGTTCTTCCCGCCGCGTTGATCTTCTTAAATAAACGTACATCCAAAAAATTTGAAGCCATCGCAACGGCGTCCCAGGCGAGCATGGCGCAACTGCCGCAAACGAAATCAGAGCGCGTGCGCGAATCGATTCTAGAAAATACTATCGATATTTTAAGGGATGGCTACAAGTACAAACATTGGCAGTTTTTCCTTGCCTCTCAAATCGATGCGCAAATAGGCCAGATTTACTATTTACAAAAAAAGTTCAAACAGGCTGAGCCGTATTTGGCGAATGCTTTTGTCCAAGTTTGGAACGCGGTCGCTATGCATGCTTGCATCATGTTTCGCGAAAAAAACTACGAACGCATGAAGAAAGATTTTGAGAGAGCCCTAAAATACAATCGTAAAATTCCTATTTTATGGAATTTATACGCATATTGTACGCTCAACGCCACTGGGCGCGACGACGCTTTGGCCATACTTAATCGCGCTATGAATTACATCGGAACCGATAAAAGTACGATGGACAACATCGATTTTCTCAAAAACAACGGCAAAATGCGTATGCGCGTATGGAACGAACAGTGGTATCAGTTCCACCTCGAAGCGCCGCCAATGCAGGTCGTGAGCTACGACAAGCGATCGGCATTTAGACGAAAAGGAAAAAGGATGTAGGCGCCAAAACAGGCATACGCTCGCCTTTCCCAAGAAAAACTCTGATGGGTGCAAAAAAGGCAAAAACACAGCAGAGCAAAATAACGAAAACATGGCTAGCGCTTAAAATAAAGTCTACACCTACATAAAAAACGGTTTATAAGGCTCAAAGCCTAAAACGAGATTTGGAGCGGTAGCTCTCATCAATCCAATCTTTGCACGGCTACTCGTTCTTGCGAGCAGCTGATGTTTTGCGCCTCAAAACACACGGCTAAGACTAGCAACTTCAGCGTTGGCGAAATCACCATATCTACTCGCCTGTCGCGCCTCAAATCCGAGTACAGCGAGGCGCCCTGAGCTATAAAACTTATTGACAGTTTTTGGCTAATATCGTAGATTCAATCACGAGTTTGCGAAATGATTCGCAGACACGCGGGATTAGCTCAGTTGGTAGAGCGTCAGCTTCCCAAGCTGAAAGTCGCGGGTTCGAGCCCCGTATCCCGCTTTAAAAGTTCTAACAAATTCAAGCGCTTAGTGAGCTTAGCCGCGAAGCGCTTTTGCTTTTTTCTGCCCGCTTATACACCGATGGGAAGCGTATGCTATGAGCGCTTTGCACCAGTGAGAAGCCTATTTTGTTTCTGGCAAAGTTCTTAATTCGTTTGGGCTACATGCCCCGCTACAAAATTCGGCGCTTCTTTACTTGCTCTCTTAAATCTATTGAGTAAGTTTGAGTTCCCGTAGTTTTACAACATACCCATAGCTTTTCGCAGGTGCTGGTCGCAGAGCGACGTGCTATCGCCAGACTCGTCGCGTGCGGCTTTGCATTCAACACAGAAGTGCGTGTCGGCGTATAGTTTATCGTTACTGAGTTTAGCGTCACGGGCGCGAAGGTTCTGTAAATGCTTAGTAGACGCGCTTTTTGTGCGCCATGACGGGTTTTTCTCCAGCTTTTTGGCGGCTCTTTCTACGTCAAGTAGTTTATTATGCGCCTCGAAGGGGTCATTCTTTGGGGCTTTCATATTCACTCTTAATTTAGCTCATGTAATGTTGAGACGACGTCCTGCTTCATAAAAAGTATGACGCCACACATCATGTTTCCGTGGTAGCTCCGTTTAAAGCCGCGGATACGGCCTTGCTCCCCAAGTGAGCTGCAACCGATAAAGGGGATGTCGCCCAAAACTTCTTGTACGTGTGCGCAGACTTCTTTCATATCGTCTTGGATAATCGTTGCGCAACCAGCGCAAAAAATAACGATGGCTCCCATAACGCGTGAAGCATCGACGGAGTCTAGCGCTTCTTGGGTTACAGCGTGCATGCGATGTATGAGCATACGCTCGCTACCGCGCATCATGGTGATCCGAGTATTGACGGGAAACTCCGCAAAGAGCGTTAAACTCTTGGTTCCCAGCGTAACACTGATGGGGTGATAGAGCCAAAATCCACAATGCGGTTCTCCGTCTAGGGTGCGGCCTAGGGGGTACATCGCCGTGTGTTTGGGGAGATCGCCCCCGCGTCGCAAGTAGGGCTCAAAGACGGCGTTTGTCCATTCGTTGTAGACCTCGACGGCGGGCCTAAAGTCGATGGTATGGATGACGCGCCCACTAGACTGAGTAACGACGCCGCTATTGAGCGTAGGTAAGTAACCCCCCATCAACATTAGGCACTGCGGCGCAAATTCGTCGCGTAGACTAATAAGCCAAAACCCGCTGGTGCAGATTTCTTCGCCAAATATAATGAAGGGTTTGGCTAGTTCTCTGCTGTGTCCAGCGCTCCCGCCAAAAATATGGGTGTTTTCGCCTAACGCCTCGATCACGCCATCAATGATGCGCTCTTCATGGCCAGGCGTAGCCTGCATCAAGATGACATCGCGCTCTGGATTATCGATGGGGCCAAGCTCAAGAGCCGCTTCATAAGCCAGCGCTTGCCAATCTGCATCGTCGTCGCAGGCAATAAATCGCGCTCGCCGCGTTTTGGACTCACTGCCTTCGTTGAGAAGGCCGAAAACCCCTTGCTGGTAACCATACTGTGTAAAAATGCCGTGAAATGAACTTGAGCCAAAGATAGCAAGTTTGGGGAAGCGCTGGCGTATACCGCGCAACAGCTCTGAATCCGGCCACTCTGTTGCAAATATGATCATCCAACGTGGATCCTGCCAAGAGTCCAGATCCGGCTGCTTGAGATTGACAACACGCATGTTCTGCCTCGCAAAGGGTAGGGTAAGGATGCTCAACGCCCACTTCTGCCTAATTTATGTTATAGTCACGCGTATTGCAATTGTGAAGAAAAAATAGCTTTTACGCTGCGCAATTCAAAGAAAACAAAAAGAAAGAGAGCTTTGCACGGGGGGGAAACCCTTTTCTTTGTGCCAAAGAAAAGATGTTTCCCCCCGTACCCCCCTTCCCCAAAGAAAGCACTCTTTTAAGCGCTTTTCGAATAAAATGTCATTTAATCTCCACCCTGGCTTATTTAATTAGCATTATTAACTTATGCTTCTCTACAAAATGTCTCATTTTGTTTAAAACTGTATCGGATTTGTAAAATTAAATTCACAATTTCTAGCCGCGCAAAGGTCTCAAAAACACCTTTTCTTTGCAATCTTGAGCCTAGTTCTAGAAAATAAGAAGAAAAAAAAGAAAACAAAAAGAAAACAAAAATACGCTTTTCTTTGCAATTTTGATGCGGATTCTAGAAAGCAAGGAGCGAAGCGAAGGAACGACCTCAGGGTCGTGACTGAGCTGAGAGGGCCGCTGACGACGAAGACGCGCAAAATGGCAAAAAAAAAAGGTCGTGACTGCGCTGAGCGAGGGCCGACGACGACGAAATAGGCCAAAATTGCAAAGAAAAAACGGGTTTGGGGCGCCAGAGTTTTCTTTCATACACGTATTTGGGGGAAGTTTTTGGGGGTAGCCCAAGACCCCGCGCGGAAATTTGCAAAAGATGCATCATTTTCGCTGGCTCGGCGAATAGCCGAGACAGCGAAAATGATTTTGCAGCTTTTAGCAAATTCACGCGTGAGGCTTGGGCGTAGGGGGCGAAAGCCCCCACAAAAGAATAATTATTTACATTGATGCGTTTTAGCGAACTGCAAAGCGATTCACGTATGGAAGGATTGGGTGCTTTAACATTAAATAAACGCAAATATTGTTTTAGTACTTCACAAGGGGGGCTAAAGTCTTTATACTAAAAGCGGATGAGGTCGAGTGTTTCAGCCACTTTTTGACGCATCGAAGTATATATGTGGTGGATGCACATACAACTGTGGGGTTTATAATGACGCACCGCGCTGTAATGACAGTCTTTATTTTGCTAGCTTTTAGTTTACTTTCGTGTGCCGAATCTCAGAGTTCAGACCCTAACCCGATAGTCGATGAAGAGTGCCAAGACAGCGAGAGTCCGCGTTGTGACTCTGAAACTAGTTACAAGCGATGTGTACTTAAAAAATATACGACCGTTCATTGCATAGAAGGGCAAATATGTGAAAACGGGGCGTGCAGGCTTCCTATGCCAAAGCCTGCGTGTGGCGCAAGTGACTTGGCGAGCTGTAGTGATGCGCTAACCATAAAGTACTGTAACGACGGGGTTTGGGCTTGGAAGCGCTGCGAGGATGAGGAGTATTGCGAGGGTGGACGCTGTGTGAAAGAAGTGGTGGAGCCGATTTGTGCGCAAGGGGAGCGAAGTTGTTTGGGAAGCAAGGTTTTGCAAAACTGCGTCGATGGGGAGTGGAGAGTGGAGGTTTGTAGCGAAGGGGAGGTCTGCGAGGATGGCGGCTGCGTAAAGAGCGACCTCATTGAGTATGTTGATGGTGTATGGGTTTTGCCATTGAGCCGCAAACCCTACACAAGCCTACAAATGACCCATGTGCCCACAGTGACCGAGGAGGCTCTAAGCGGCATTTTGAATGGTGTTTTTAATGTTACACATTTTAGGCATTTTAAGGGCTACGGGCTTGGAATGCGAGTAGAGGCTGGTGAGCCATGGCAACTTAAGGAGACCTTGGCGGGTGCAAACTCACCGCCTTTCGCAAGGCGCGGCACCAGTTTAGCCTACTTTTGGCAGTTTGCTGATCCACAAATCAGTGATGTGCAAAGCCCCTCGCGCATGGAAGGCACCTACATGACGAACTTCGTCGTGGCGAGCGCTTATCGTCCACAAGGGCACCTTTCCACGCATATTTTAGACGTTCATATTCAGACTGCGATGCGGATTTCTGATCTGAGCACGCGCCCCTTCGACTTTGTGCTCTGCTCAGGGGACATCGCCGATAGTTCACAAAAAAACGAGCTCGAGTGGATAGCGACCCTTATTGGTGGCGGCGTCCTAAACCCAGACTCTGGTATCAAAGACGACCCCATCCCTGGGCCTAACAATGATTTTGCCGACCCCTACTATGCCAAAGGCATTGGAAACATCCCTTACTACCTCGCGCTTGGTAATCACGACATTTTGTACATGGGTTTTGCACCGATCAACGATGAAATCCAAGAAGCTGCTACAGGTAACAGAGTTGTTGACCTCTTTTCCTTTGTAAACGCTTTTTTGGGCTCTCATGAAAACCGCGATAGTTACCGAAACGGCTACCGCGACGCTTCTAGGGTTGATGCCCCAGTAGTCGCTGTTGGTGAAACACCAGCGGACAGCAATCGCATGTTGTTGGGGAAGGTTGGAGCCTTGAAGGTTTTCATGAATCTGCCTGGTGAGCCCAAAAACCACGGTCTTGACCCTGAACTTGTCGAGCGAGGTTGGGGTTATTTTGCTGTTTATCCTATCCCGGGCAAACCGATCAAACTAATCACCCTAGACACCAATTCTGGCAATTTTTCGGAAGCGCAAATGGATCGAGAGCAGTTCGAGTGGTTTAAGGCCGAAATCGAAAAGGCGCGTCGCGCCAACGAGCTCATCATTGTTCACTCTCATCATAGCTCTAAAAACTTAGGAGGAGACGTCAAGGGAGCCGAATTTACTGCGGCAATGACTAGTTATTCTGGAATAATATTGCATCTTGTTGGACACGGACACGGCAGTTATTCGCGCTTGATTACAAACTACGAAAATAAAGGCTACTGGGAGCTCATGGCCTCATCCACCATCGACTTCCCCTCCCAAACTCGTATCATCGAATTAGTGCATGAAGGTGATGGCATCATCTCGACCTACGTTACCAACCTCGATGCCAACGCAGCCCCCGACAGTCAGGTTGATGAGTCGCGACTCTGGAGTGCCGCGCGTCGCTACTTCAGTTTCAAGGGCGATGCAATCAAAAAATGGAATGATGAAAAGCCACACCGCAATATGATCATTCGAAGCAAGGTCGACAAAGCCATTGCTGACAATCTCGACAAATTCCAATGGCACGGCACGATCGATTCCATTGAGACGCTAGAAAAATTTAGCGTACCTCATGAATAAAGAGCTTTGCACGGGGGGGGGGGGGGGAGGCCTCT
>JBBAEA010000118.1:0-10661 GCA_041656175.1 Bradymonadales bacterium
AAGATTGCAGCATTTGCATACGCTATGCGTGCGTCGGGCGAGGGCGCTTGCAAACGTTATTTTTTAGTTTTTGTCTTGACAATCAAGACGGTATCTCCGCGGGGACACCCCGCGACGCCCCGTCCTGCTTTTGGCGAAACAGGACTTTGTGGCAGCCCTATGAACAACGCTTCCTACACACAGTTCCTTGCCAAATGCGTTCATGATCGCACAAAATGTGCCCATTGCGTCTTTCGTTCGTTGATCACGCGCAAATTCGCCCGATTGAGTGGCATATAACTCTGAGCCATCCAAAAAAGTCGTTCTTTTGCATGGTAGTAAAACTTCAAAACTAAGCGTATTTGTCATGATAAAAGTCGTTAAAATACTCGTAGCCATGATCTGCTTTGGGAGCCTACTTAGCAACCCTAGCTTGGCACAAGAGCCAGCGAGCTCAACACAAGACTGGGAGTGGTCTACCTCCAAAGCCATCGCTTACGCACTGTACGAAAGCGGGGAGTGGGAACTGGCGCTATCCTATCTAGACGCTCTTGGCGTGCACAGTACGGATTGGTACCTGCAATACGTTCGTGCCCGCGCAGCGCTTCACCTAGGCGATGTCGAGCATGCGAGCCGAATTGTTGAAAAAGCCTTAGCTTCACATAGCGAAAATCCGCGTATTTTGTTCTTAGCGGGGGATGTCGCACTCGACTCTGGTGACTACGAAGGGGCAGAAGCGTTTTTGCGACATGGCTTGATTTTGCGCGCCAAAGACCGCGATGCGCAGCTGTCGCTGGGGCGCGTACTTATGGCTAAGGGCGATTTCACCCAAGCTGCTCAGCACTACGAACACATGCTCAGTATGTACAGCGCTTCGAGCGAAATTTTACTAAAGTTGGCAAGCTGCTACGAAAATACGCAAAATCTAAAGAGAGCCGAACTTTATTTGATCAAAAACAGCAAACTGCATCAAAATCCGCGCATGGGACTTATGCCCCTACAACGCTTCTACCAACGACACGACATGACGGAGCTTGCAAAGCAAACGGCGCAACAACTTGAGCAACTGCAAGCGCAAGAGGACAAGCGCAAACTTCGTCAACTCCAGCCTTCAAAGAGGTAGCCACCAAAACGTTGTAGAGGCAAGGCTTTGCTAGCCACCAAAAAAAGCATGATTGAACGCGATGAGAGCTTGACCAAGTGATGTGCAAACTTTATGATGCGCTTGATTTAGCGTCGAATTTTTGGGCGCTCCTAATTTAAAGGGTGGAGAATGTACAGTACGCAGGAATTTAGAAAGAATCTTAAGATTGAAATCGACGGCGAGCCTTTTGTGATTGTGGAATGCCAACACGTGAAACCCGGTAAGGGGGTGGCGTTCGTAAAGACGCGTTATAAGAGTTTGGTTACAGGCAATGTTTTGCAGCAAAACTTCCGCTCGGGAGACATGGTGACTAAGCCAGATCTTGAGGAGCGGACGATGCAGTTTTTGTATAAAGAAGAGCATCACTATGTATTTATGGATACAAGTAATTACGACCAAGTGCATATAGAAGAGGCGAATATTGAGGAGGCTGTGCCGTATTTGAAGGATAACTTGGAGGTCTCGGTGCTCTTCCACAAAGGGAAGCCTATCAGTATTGATTTGCCCAATTTTGTGATTTTGCAGATCACACAGTCCGACCCTGGGGTGCGCGGTGATACAGCGCAGGGAGCGACGAAGCCTGCGACGCTAGAGACTGGCGCGACGATTAACGTTCCCCTCTATTTAGAGGAAGGGGAGTTTGTGAAGGTTGATACGCGCACAGGTGAGTTTGTGGAACGCGCGAAAGTTTAAAGTTCGATGGCAGACGTGTTTTAGCTAATAAAATTCGTTGTTTTGAAGTTTTCTCATCGTTTTGATATTTCTTCATCGAATTTTCAAAG
This sequence comes from Bradymonadales bacterium, assembly GCA_041656175.1. Lineage (GTDB taxonomy): Bacteria > Myxococcota_A > Bradymonadia > UBA4248 > UBA4248 > JBBAEA01. Next base: position 1,906 of record JBBAEA010000118.1, read on the forward strand.
ACTAGAACTCGTCGCTTTCGTTGTCGGTTAGCCACTGGTCAAGCTCCATGAGCTTGTTCTTTTTTACCAAAATAATGAGTTTGTCACCGGGCAAAATGGTGGAGTTTCCGTTGGGGACGAAATCTGCAGTTGCGCCGTGGATCGATACGACCAAACTGTCGTGTGGCCAGTGGATGTTTTTAAGCTTCTGGTGAGCAAACTTAGAGAGTCCTCCCACCACGAATTCAGTGATTACCTTAGGCTCATTGTCGCCGAGGGGGACTTGGTGTGCTAGCAAGCGCTCTAGGAATATTTCGTAGATGGGTTTGGTGAAAAAGAGGGAGTTTGCGACTAAAATTGAGACTACCGCTACGAGAATTGGGCCAAGAATGGTGGTAAAAGTGCCCGCCATTTCGGTGACTAGGAGTATAGAAATAATAGGAGATTGTATCACGCCGGTGAGGACGCCGACCATGCCGTAGAGGGCGAAGTTAGGGAGTAGGGAGGGGGGGATGAGTTGGAAGTGCAGGAGTATATTGTAGTACATGCAGCCCGTAAGAGCGCCAACCGTAAGGGTAGGGATAAAAATCCCGCCCTGGGACGTTGATGAGTAGCTGATGGCTGTAAAGAGAATTTTGCCCACGATAAGGCCGAATAAAACCAGTGTCGTAAACGAATTTTGTGCAATGGTTTCAATCAAGCCCTCGCCGCCGTTTTGGATTTGGGGAAAGTAGAGGCAGATGAAGAAGGCGAAAATGATAGCAATGGGGGGGTAGGCAAATTTAGGGATGGGGAGTTTTTGCATGAGCGTTTGGGCGCCGAGTAAACTCTTGTTAAGGCACATAGCGATAAAGCCCGTGAGTATACCCAGCGGAATGAGCGTAACGTAGCTTTGTAGCGGCATTTGGTGCGGGACGGCAAACTCGAAGACGGGTTCCATACCAAAGACATATTTAGCCAAGGAATCTGCAGTGATGGCAGCCAAGAACGCAGGGATCATAACCACGTGGCTGAACTTTTTGTGTACTTCTTCCAGCGCAAAAAGAGCGCCAGAGATGGGCGCGTTAAAGGCCGCGGCTAGCCCCGCAGACGCACCCGCGGTGATAAGAATTCGCATTTGGGTGGGGTTTGTGCGCGTTATTTGGCCGATAATTTTTCCAATAGCGCCACAAATTTGTATACAAGGGCCTTGCCGACCTAGCGATAAACCCGCAAAAGCGTTGGCGGCTCCACCGATAAACTTCGAAATTAATACTCTTACAGGATGCATCTCAATGCGTCCAAGTACTTCTGCCTGGATCTGTGGGATACCAGAGCCTGAGCTCAACGGCTCTAGGTATACGAGTGCTGCGATAAGGAGTGCTACGCCAAGAAAAATAAAAAAGAGTAGCGGGAAATTCGTATGCGCTGAATCGTGAAAGATCATACGATTGAGCGCCTCGCCTTGTATAAAGACGATGCGAAATAAGATCACCAATACAGCACTGAAAGCACCAATCAAGATGCTCTTCCACACCATCGATAAAGATACGTGGTGTAGGTTTACTAAGATTTTAGAAAGTGGATCTTTCATCGCCCCGACGCTGCAACAGAAAAAACTGTCATCACCATTGATAACAGTTTTATAAAAAATGAATGTAGCACAGATGTTTCTACAATACTAATATCGCTTCGACATGCTTAGAGAGTGTGAGGCGGAAGAAGGCTAAGTTAGGATTGGCGCGCGTATCGCGTAAACTGTACGAAGTGCACGCCACTTTACTAAAAAAGACGCTATACCCCGACTTTGGACTTTCGATGTCTCGCGCTATGCTAGCCAAGCAAAGCAAAAGATAACTTACAAGGGGGTAGCGCGGGATCACCTCGCAAAAGACGCAATGAGCAAATAAAATGCGTTGAATGAGCGATAAGAGCGAATACAACGCATTTTATTTTTGCGAATTGCGTATTTTGTGAGGAAGCTCGCGCGTAGGGGGAAACTTCCCCCACAAAAACATATAGCAAAAATATCAATGAATCTGAACTTCCCTAGCGTAAATTAAGATAAGGCGACAATCGTAAAAAAATAGTCAATAAAATCAAGCGACTACACATAAAAACAGGCTTCATGGAACGTGCTCTGGGTGGCTAAACTCAATCAATCAGGAGCTTGCAAGTACTAAGGAATTCTCTTGCAGCGCTGATAGTTTATTGCTAATATCGGTGCAGGAGCGGATATACAGTGGGGCGTTTATATTTTGCTGGATAAATTTTTGGTATTGCGATGAAAATCACGAAAGCATTTTTTACTATATTTTTCTTCTTGCCGCTCTGCGCTGTGCTGAGTTCGTGCGAAAGCGATTGCCTCAAGGACGGTAGCTGCGAGTGTATTACGCGGTTTGACTGCGGCGAAGGGAAGTACTGCGATGCGGGAAAATGTCTAGATGAAGACGATAGCCCGTGGATTATTCCTGAGCGCGAGTTTGGCGAGCATTGCTTAAGTTCGATGGAGTGCATCGAAGCTTATTGTTTAAAACTTGGGCCTGCTAATGGTGGTGTTTGTACGCGCCCATGCGACTTAGAAGAAAAAAAATGTGAAGAGGGTTGGGAGTGTAAAGCTTGGTTTGGCGACGATACGGAGGAAAGTCACGTTTGTGTGCAAAAGGTCGCGTCGCGACTTTGTCGTAGCTGCGCAGTCGACGGGCATTGTAACGCTACGGGTGACTTGTGCTTAGAGCTCGGCGATACACACGTTTGCGGCCAAGATTGTAGCCTTGTCGATTGTCCAACGGGTTATGAATGTGTCGATTGGGAGCGCGATGGAGCGACATCGAAGCAGTGTAAGCCCATCGGCGATAGCTGTGAGTGCGGAGTAGGGCGCGAGGGCATGGCGATGACCTGCGAAAAAAGCAATGAACACGGTGTGTGCGCTGGGCGCAAGGAGTGCGGGCTTGTGGACGGAGAGTACGCGTGGACCGATTGCGACGCCAAAACCCCTGAGAAAGAACTTTGTAACGGCATAGATGACGACTGTGATGGGCTCATTGACAGTTTAGATCCTAGCCTCGATCACAGCGGTGTGGATGATGAGAACTTTCCGCGCTGCTACCTTGGGGGCTGCGCTGGGAAGTGGCAGTGTAGGGTAGGCAGTGAGGGCGAGAGTTTGTGGGAGTGTGATGCTGGCGACCCAGAGCGCGAAATTTGCAACGGCTTGGATGATAACTGCGATGGCAGAATCGATGAGACGTTCACCGACGACGAAGGGCGCTACATACATGTGCAGCACTGCGGAAGTTGTGGAAGCGATTGTGCGAGTATTTTGGCGCACCTACGAACAAAAGACGGTGAAATCGTCCAAGGAGCCACAAAATGTGAATTGCGCGATGATATTCCGACTTGTGTGCCAGTACTCTGTGAAGAAGGCTACTACCCTTATCCACATGAAGCGCCCACGATTTGCGCGAAACTCATATCGCCCGCATGCCAAGCTTGCGGCGTCGACCAAGACTGCGTTGTTTACTCCGATGCCTGTGTTCATTTTAAAGGCGAATTTGGCTCCCACTGTGCACAAAGCTGTGCCCCAGACTCGCCGTACTCTAACTGTAGCGGTAAAACAGGCATACAAAGTTGTTGCCCGCTCGGCTATAGCTGCGAAAATTTCGAGGGCGCGTTGCGTTGTGTACCCATTGGCGGGAGTTGCACTTGCTCTGCGGCAAATCTAAATCTTGAGCGAAACTGCATCAAAACCTCTGATATAGCCATTTGCCAGGGTTTACAGCGCTGTGAGCAAATTGGCGAATCCATCTACTCGTGGACGCTGTGTAATACCGAAAAAACTACGATAGAACTTTGCGATGGCCAAGATAATAACTGCGACGGTGAGATAGATGAAGGCTTTGTCGATGAGCGTGGGCGCTACTTTACGGAGGAGCATTGCGGAGCTTGTAATGAGGATTGTCCCGCGCGCTGGAAGGCGCCAGAACTACACGCAGAGGGGGCGTGCTTGCTCAAGAACGACGCTTACAGCTGCGAGTTTACGAAGTGTAAGCTCGAAGATAAACCAGCCGCAAGGCGATGTCGCGTTGATTCCGATTGTAGGGGGGGCGATTATTGCGATCCTCAGATGTTTTTCTGTGTCAACGACGTGGGGCGAACCCAAGCTTGCACAAGCGATGAGAACTGTACAGCGATCGACAGCGCTTTGCGCTGTATCGACTCCGTTTGCCGCGTTAGGGTGCAGTACCACAATTTAAACAAGATACTCGCCGATGGCTGCGAGTGCGGAGAAGCGCTAAACGTGGGCTATGATGAACCCGATAATTTCTCGCATTATCCCACGGAGAGCAGTGTTTACGTCGATCGCAACTGCGACGGTATCGATGGTGATGCGGCAACTTCGATTTTCGTATCGGAGCGCTCAACGCGATCTTTGGGCACGCGAGAGGCGCCCTACAAAACAATCGCCGAAGCTATCGCAGCCTTTAGGCATACTGAACACAGCGCTATACTTGTTGCTGCGGGAACCTACCGCGAAAACGTTGAACTTAAAGGGGGAACAAAATTGTATGGCGGCTATAGCACTGATTTTTCCGATCGCAATATTGTTTTGTACCCCACACAAATTATCGGCTCGGAACCAAGCGCAGGCCAAAACCCTGGTACAGTCTATGTTCCCTCAACAACACTAACGACCGTCATTAGCGGCTTTAACATTATTGGCTACGACGTAAATACCATTCCCAGCGACAGCGGTGCAGCAGGCAAGAACTCCTATGCCATATTCGTAGCACACGCTGGCTCTCGCCTGCGCATCCATAATAATAACATCATCGCGGGCCGAGGTGGCACGGGTTCAAAGGGTAGCATTGGCACCTCTGGTGCAGCTGGCGATAACGGCGGCGCAGGTCTCGACTCATGGGAGTGCGACAGCTCCAATTGCTATGGTAAAACGCGCGAAGGTGGCAGTGCTGGAACGAACTCCGCCTGCAGAGCAGCGCGCGGAAACCCAGGGGCTACCGCGAAAGACTCCACCTTCTATCAGCAAGACTACGTCATGGGTAGCAGCAAAGATGGGCGCGGCGGCACAAATAACATGTATCGCCATAGCGACTCTAGTCAAAGTCGATATTGCAAGTACGACTGCACCGTAAACTCTGGCGAACATGGAGCCAACGGTGGAGTGGGCAAAAACGGTGACGACGGCCCCACGGGGCGCGCGGGCGGCGGCTGTTCGCGTTCAAACGGTAGCCTCGCCAACGGCGAGTGGTACGCATATGGAGGCAGCGCGGGCGGGACGGGTGGCGCGGCGAGCGGTGGCGGCGGCGGTGGCGCTGGGGGAGCGGCCGAAAACCATAACGGTGGTACAGGCTGCACCGAAGGTAATCCCTACGGCGATATCGGCGGCTCTGGCGGCGGTGGTGGCGCAGGGGGTTGCGGTGGCGGCGGCGGTGGCGGTGGCGGCGGTGGCGGCGCATCCTTTGGAATCTGGATCGCGCAAAGCGGCACAAACCCTTTCATTCAGGCAAACCTCATACGACTTGGTCCAGGTGGCCAGGGCGGTGACGGCGGCGGTGGCGGCGCAGGGGGCGCCGGCGGTTCAGGCGGGGTGGGCGGTCGCTCCGTTCCCTCGGCATGGTGCGCGGGCACGGGCGGCTCCGGCGGCGCTGGTGGCACGGGCGGCTCCGGTGGCGGTGGCGGTGGCGGCTGCGGCGGCGCGTCATACGCAATCGCTGGAGTCCAAATACCCGCGGCGCTTGAACACTCAAACACTTACGAACAACTTAGCTCGATGGGGGGCGCTGGCGGCGATGGAGGCTCATCTCCCGCTGGAAATCAAGCGGTAGGCGGCGCAGGCAAGGTGGGGCAAAGCGCTGCATTCTTATCATTCTAATTTTTTTCGGACGGGGGGAAGTTTCCCCCCGCGCATCAACCCCTCGCTACGCTCGGCTTTGCTGCTCCCCCCTCAACGGGGGGCAAGCCCCCCGTAACGCCCCCCAAATATTGCGCAGACCCCGCTCTTGGCCAAAAACCCAAAGACGCGTGGTCTTGTACATGACGATTTAGCGGCTAATCTCCCAAAGCTTTTGAGGTTACACTCAATGAAAAAAATATCCCCATTATTATTGGTATCCGTCGCTTTTGCGTTCATATGCTTTAGTGCATGTGACTATTCGACGAAGAATACTTCAGCCATTACAGACTTTGAACTGCGAGAATTCGGTGATGTCTGTTTACAGCATGTCGAGTGTAAGAGCACCTACTGCATCGAGTATCCGCAAGGCTCTTTTTGTACACATGCTTGTGAACTCGGTTGTCCCGAGGGGTGGGAGTGCAAGCAGTTTCCCGATCCGCATAACGAAGGGATGGTGGTTTCACTCTGCGCGTTACAAAAGCATCAGCTCTGCTCCCCGTGCGAGAGCGACGCAGTCTGTAGCATAGAAGGCGCCGACTGGTGCATTGAGCTTGCGGGCGGTAACTATTGTGCTATGGACTGCAGCTACACGTCCTGTCCTATGGGTTATCGCTGCGAGGATCTAGTCCATGAAGATGGACGCCAGGGTCGCCAGTGTGTTCCTGAAGCTGGAACTTGCGAGTGCTCCGACTTGACACTACACATAGTGCGGGGCTGCAATCGCAGTAACGAGTTTGGCACATGCAGCGGGATAGAGACTTGCCAGGGTACGGAGATGGGTTGGTCGGAGTGTAGCGCTCAAAACCCACAGCTAGAGGTGTGTAATGGCATAGATGACGATTGCAACGGCTTTATCGATGAAGGCACAGATGATGAAGAGTGCGAGCTCGTCAATGAATACGGCACTTGTAAGGGCGTAACGCTTTGTAAGGGGGAGCAAGGTTTGCTTTGTGAGGGAGTCGAAGCCAAAGCTGAAATATGCAACGGGCTTGATGATAATTGCGATGAGCAAATAGATGAAGGTTTTGTGGATGCAGAGGGCTTATATATACAAAAGGAGCACTGCGGAGCCTGCGGACAGAACTGCGATACTATTATTAAACACGCTACACACACATCATGTATCAAAGATGAGGGGCGTATGCGTTGTCGGGCGGATGCCTGCGAGGATGGGTATTTCCCCTATCTAAACGGCAGCGTATGCATGGCTTTGCCGAGCAACCTCTGCATGACCTGTGTACAAGATGACGATTGTATCGGCCCAAAAAGCGAGTGCATAAGTATCGGTGCCGAATCTTTCTGTGGTCGTGATTGTTCCACCGACTCACCCTACGGTACAGCTTGTCCCGACGGATACAGCTGCGAGACAACGCCTAAGAGCGGAAAGCAGTGCATCGCTGTGAATAAAACATGTCTTTGTAAGAAGGAGAATCTCAATACATCGAGGAGCTGTAAAGTCGATACATGCTCAGGTTTTGAGAACTGCATCGTTGAAGCAGGCGAGTACAAGTGGTCTGCGTGTGTTATAGATAAGTATAATGTCGAAATTTGTGATGGCATCGATAACAATTGTGACGGAAGGATAGATGAGGGTTTCGTCAATCCTGTGACTAAACTATACGATAATATTCAGCATTGCGGATATTGCTTTAACGATTGTAGCACATACTACAAACCCGAAATACACCACGTTGAGGGGGCATGCATCGTAGCAAGTGGCATTCCACAATGTGGCATGGGAGCCTGCAAAACTGAGATAGAGCAAGGAATTGAATACGAATGGGTAGATACGGATAAGATTGCCGAGAATGGTTGCGAGTGCCGACGCGTGTTGGGTAACACAAGTAACGATATGCCAGATCTGGTGGGCGAATACGGTCCTGGGTATAGCTTCCTCGATGAGAACTGCGACGGGATCGACGGGGTTATTGAGGATGCGCTTTTCGTTCGAGCGGGAGCCGCGAGCGGTAACGGAACGATGGAGCAGCCCTTTGGAAGCATTAATCGCGCTCTAACGGCGTGGCCTAGCTCTGGGAAAAAATACATACTCGTTTCGGAGGGAGTCTACGTTGAAGATCTCGTGATTCCAGCGGGTCTTCAGATGCATGGGGGCTACTCTGTAAACTTTAAAACTCGCGATATTGTTCTACACGCCAGTATTATCCGTGGCAAAGAAGCAGCAGCGACGATGCAGATAACTAACGTCCGCGCCAGAACGCTGATATCTGGCTTTGTGATTGAAGGGGCAGAGCGGGCTGGCGCACTAGCCCAAGGTCACCCCTCGGTTGCGGTGTGGATACGTAATAGCAATAGCTACGTACAACTTCGTTCAAACCAGATCGTCGGCGGCACTGGCGCTAAGGGCAGTCACGGGGTACACGGAGAAGCGGGTTATGGGCGCGCGAAGTCGCTCGAACTCGACGGTGGGCGCGGTAGGAATTCGATGCGTATGCCCGGGCCTTGCCCGTCGGGTACAACGTTCCCTGGCGGAAGCTCAGGGAGAAACAGCGTTTGCACAAGCGCCACATCCACTCCTGGCGGGAGCAGTCACTGTCCGAGTTACAACTGGAGCAGCAACATGGGGTCGCAGCAGGAGTACACAGTTAGTACACGAAACCGCGGTTTGGGCGGCTATGACTATTCCTTCGATCATTTGTCCATGTCGAGTTGCTCGCATGCCACCGAAAGCGGTTATCCAACAAAAATCTTGAGTAATGTTGGCGACGACGGAAGACGGGGTAGCGATGGGAAGTCTGGAGCAGGGGGACGGGGTGGCGGCGACGGTTTGGGAAGCATCCGAAATCTGTATTGGGTCAGCTCACGTAGCGCAGCTCGCGCTGGCTTGAGTGGAGAGAATGGTATCGCTGGTGGTGGCGGTGGCGCTGGC
>JBBAEA010000119.1:0-10605 GCA_041656175.1 Bradymonadales bacterium
CAAAGAGCAGTGATGTCAATAACTGCGGCTCGTGTGGCAACAAGTGTACAGCTCCTGCAAATGGGACAGCAACGTGTAATAATGGAACATGTGACTTTACGTGTAGCTCTACGCATTGCAAAGTCGGAAGTAGCTGTGTAGCAAAGAGCAGTGATGTCAATAACTGCGGCTCGTGTGGCAACAAGTGTACAGCTCCTGCAAATGGGACAGCAACGTGTAATAATGGAACATGTGACTTTACGTGTAGCTCTACGCATTGCAAAGTCGGCAGTAGCTGTGTAGCAAAGAGCAGTGATGTCAATAACTGCGGAAGCTGTGGCAACAAGTGCCCAGCACCTGCTAATGGCACCGCCACATGTAGCGGCGGAACCTGCGGCTTTATTTGTGACTCTACGCATTGCAAAGTCGGGAGTAGCTGCTTACCCAAGAGCAGTGACGTCAATAACTGCGGAAGCTGTGGCAACACGTGCTCAGCACCTGCAAATGCCACTGCAAGGTGTTTCGGTGGAGTCTGTAGTTTTGTTTGCAACAGTGGATATACCGATTGTGGTGGTCAATGTGTAGACTTAAATTCTAATATACGACACTGTGGGGCTTGCTATAATAAGTGTGTGGGAATGTGCAACAATGGAATTTGCGAATCATCTTTAGGTTGTGGAAATAATATTTGTTTGCTACATCAATACTGTTGCGGGCTACCGGGTCAACTACAGTGCTATGATTCTATGCCAATTGATATTCCTTGCATGGCTGGTCCTATTCACTGAGGCTACTCGGTCAGTGGCCCTCGCAAAATTACACTTCTGTGAAGAATTTTGTTGCTAGCATTGAACTGCAATACTCGTCTTGTGTGAGGGTTTCTCGCCGCATTGAGCTGGAGTAGACCGTTAAAGCTAAGAATACTTTGATCATTGCAAAAACAGTCAAAAGCTAGCTGGAGTAAATACAGAAAGGTTAGGGAGCATTCAAGATATAGAGCATAAATTCAAGACACTGTACCAAGAATGGGGTTCAAGGACGAATACTATTGGATCCCATTAGAGGCAATAGCTCCATTGGTTTAGCTCTTCCATGAGCTGCAAGACTGGACATTATTCTCAAAGAAAATTGACTAAACAGAGCTGCTTTGTTAGTGTTTTGTTGCGCTGAAGAGCGCATATCTTGTTTGCGCTACGACTACTGTACATAGTATGCGCTATAGGAGATACGACGTTGAGAAAGCAATTTTATTGGATACTTTGTTTGTTTTCGACTTTATTGATTTTGGCCTGCGACGTTCCTGATGTCATTGACGTAGCTAGTGCTGGCGACCCCAACTGCAAGTTCAATTTAAACAAGTTCGATCGATGTAATGCAGACGAGTACTGTAATGAGAACGATGAGTGCGAGCCTTTATCTGAGCGATGTGAAGGAACTGAATATTACAGAACAGTCTGTAAAATTGGTGACCCTGAATGCGATAGAGCGAAGCCCGAAGGGATCAACGGTTTTGGTTACTGCTTAAAAAACTATAGGTGTATAGAGTCTACTTGCTACCGCCTTTAGGTGTTTCGAGCATCGATTAAATCTAGTGCAAGTGTCTAAAATAAGAAAAGTTTTCTTGGCTTTTGAGCAGAAAAGTTTTCCGAACAAAGACCACTCTTTGTCTTTGCCTACGAAAGCTGACATATCACCACAAGGCGTTGTCTTGTTGCGTTTAAAGTAGTTCTGTTTAATGCAAAAGCCGTGAAAAAGTCACTAGTTTAAGGCAGAATATTTAAGTGAATCTTAAAGATAAAAGTCAACAAAATCAATGTCTTACAGAGCAAAACGCTTTAAATGCGCAAGCCCTTATACGTGGTTTGAAGCGCTAGCTCCATTAGCTCCGAGCCTCTCCAAACTTCATTTTAAAAAATAAACGCAACAGTTTAAAAAAATTCAACATAAGGATCCTGTAACGCGGTGTTACCCGTACGATAAGGATTTTAAAATGTATGAACTCATCTTTTTGTTGTCTTTTGTGTTTCCCCCTACGGGCGAGCATGCAGAGCAGCGCATCGTTGTAGATCGTATAATCGATGATATTGCTGTCATAGAGGCGAATGAGGAAATGTACGAAATTGCGCTGTATGAACTGCCTATGGAAGCGTACGAAGGCATGGTCATAAGCTTGCGCGGTAATCCCAGTTTCGAAGAAATGCTTTTGGAGCGCGGGCGCGCACGTATAGCGCGCATGGACCATGCCAAAACTCACGAAGCGCTCGCCAGCAGTAAATAAGCGTAAGCGTCTTTAAATTTTGAGAAAAGCTCTAGTTTATGCAGAAAAACTTTAAAAACAGCTACGATAAACACGAAAACATTTTTTACCACGAAAACCACGAAAAGGCACGAAAAGTTTTTAAGAAAGTGTCTTATAAGGTTTAGGCTGCCAAACTCTTCAATTAAACAGAGTAGGGGCAGGTTTCAAACCTGCCCTTGAAGAAGAAGAAGAAAACAAAAGCGCTTTAAAAGTGCTAGCCCTTAGTGAGCTTTGGGGTAGGAGTGAACCGAGTCATCTACGCTACACAAAACATAGACGCTATATCGGCAGAAGAACACCATTCATCGGCAAAGCCGAATAGAAACGAGAAACTGCGTTTTTGCCAAAGTAGAACTGATTAGTGTTGTTAGGCAGTAAAAGTGTTTTCTCAAAATTATTGCGGTCTCCTGCTTGTCATTGCTGCCACAGCCTGCTAAATTGTTCTCAGTGGAGAGTACGACCTACTTGCGTAAGGAGAGGCTTTGAAATGAGACGTTTTTTAGCATTACTGGCAATATTCATGATAGTGAGTGTATTTTACGCTTGTGAGAGTGGCGAGCTTATTACCAAAGAGCAGTATGGTCCAAAGTGTAATGGTAGTACGGTGAACGAGTTTGGGCGCTGTAACCGCAATCAGTACTGTGACACGAAGGGCGATGAGGATCCGAGTAATGATGAATGCATTCGATTGCGGGAAGATTGTGATTGTGTAAAAGACGGTGAAAAGTGTCCAGAGGATATTCCTCATTCCAACGGTTTTGGTTATTGTATGTTGGGGTATTCTTGTAGCAACAATATTTGCCATGACTGCAATGAGGGCGAGAGCCCTTGTCGGGATGAAGTGAACGGGTATATTTGCGTGAAAAATATGAATAGAGACTGCACAGCTTGTCTTGACGGATTTTGCAAATTAGGGAGCGCATGTGTACCCAACACATCAGTGAATGCGTGTGGCGATAGCTGTGATGATTGTGTAGCAAAATATGCTCAAAGAGCTAGTTGCAAGAATAAGTTGTGCGTAGAAACCAATTGTACGGTAGGAGAATGTGCTACAGCAGACGGAAGATGTCTAAACCTTGAAACTTCAATGGAAGCTTGCGGCGAAGAATGCAAGGATTGTCGGGATATAGCTAATGTACTAGACGTTAGCTGCGAAGCAGCGAGCTGCGTTGTAAAGACTTGCCAAGAAAAATTTTGCAAGAACGGTAACACTTGCATCCATAATGATACACACTGCGGTGCGGAATGTATTGATTGTACGAATTTGGAAAATGTACTCAATGCGACATGTAATGACGGCTCCTGTATCGTCGATGAATGTAAATCTGGCTATTGCAAAAATGGAAATAGCTGCGTCAGTTCAGATACGCAATGTGGCGCAGACTGCATAGATTGTACAAGCATAGATAACGCAGCTTCAACGGTATGCGACGCAGGTGTCTGCAAGCTGAACAGCTGTGTTGAGGGCTATTGTTTAAATGCCAATGAATGTATTAAAAACGATTCAAATAAGTTTTGCGGACCCAATTGCACAGATTGTGCTAGTATTATCGAAAATGCAAAAAGCACCAGCTGTGTAAACGATGTGTGCGTGCTAGAAGCATGTGAGTCTAATTATTGCAAAGATGCCGATAGCTGTATAAATACGGATCTAAAGTGCGGCTCTGGCTGTCATAATTGTTCAACACTTCCCAATACAAACAGTGGTGAATGCAGGCAAGGGGCATGCTATGCGACGAGTTGTAAGTCTGGATATACTTCAAATGGAAGAGTTTGCTGCATAGACAAAGCACATGCTTCAGTAATCGAAGATAACGCTGATATTTGTTCTTACGAATGCAATACAGGTATAACTGAGTGTAATGGGGTATGCGTGAATATTAAAACAGATATGCTGCACTGCGGCGGTTGTAACGCGCCATGTGCTGGCAACTGTACTGATGGTCGCTGCTCAATCAAGCGGGGTTGCCAGGATTGTCTTGAGCAAGAAGCATGTTGCTACTATCCATACCCAAATTCTGGTTTTGCTGGTTGTTACGAAGGTGGGCATGAAGGATATTTGTGCGCCTTGCCAAATTGACGAGCTTTGTTGTTACGATAAACATGGGCATTTTATGGGTTGCTTTATGGAAAAATTTATAAACCACGAAAAACACGAAAAGACACGAAAAGTTTTTAAAGAAAGAGACCTTTATTTTGAAGCAAAACTTCACCATTTTCGTAAACGGGAAAGCTAGCTCATAGGCATTATCGAATAAAATAATCAGTTCAGTTAAAATCACACGGTTTGCGCAAAATAAGGCTGCAGCATTTTGTTTTCTTATAGTGCCACAGCCTTCCAAGCTGTGGCTGCTTCGCGCGCGGCCTCAGCCGCGACCAATCGCTGACATCCGTGTCGCGATTGAAGAGAGGTTTCCCCCGCGCAAGGCTCTCTCTCTCTGTTTGAAAAGCAGGGATCAGTTTGAATTTGCGGCTTTCTTGTGCTAATTTTCTTGCTAGTGCGGACTATGGCTAGGCCGTACAAGCAAAAGATTAAAATGAGACTTAGATGAAAATACATCGTTATATTGCTTTAAGCTATGATATTTTGTTTGTTTTCTTAGTATTGCCGTATTTTATTCTGGCATGTGGTCCAACGGTCGAAGAAGGAAGGGACGCGCGTATAGCGGTTCACCCTCGGACGACGGTGAGCTTTGCTCAAGTTGCAGTGGGAGACTCGGCGAAACAATCGTTGTTGATTCGTAATATTGGGAAGGATACGCTAAGTGTTTCGCGGATTGAGTGGGGGGGAGCGAGTTCAGTCGTAGTGCAATTTGAAGCCGCATCGCTTCCAGTGAAGCTAGAACATGGTGAAGAACTGAGTTTGGACTTCGTGTTTACGCCAACAGAAGATGAAGCAGATCCTGCTGGGATTTTGTGGATATATTCTAATGATCCCGACAAAGCGAAGTTGGGGGTAGAGGTATTATCTCAGCAGATGGCTGCGCAGATACACGTTTCGCCATCATCTGCGGAGGGGCTTATACTGCCACAAACCCAAGAGGGTAGCAGCAGCGAACGCATGGTTGTTATAAGCAACGTCGGCGACTTGCCGCTAGATATCAGCAAGATAGAGCTCAAGGCTAGCTCTGAGTTTTCGATATCCTGGGGTGAGGCTAAGTTACCAGTGCGTCTGCGCGCCCACACAAGTGATGCCCTGCAAGTCGCTGTCGTTTTTAAACCCCGTTCTGAGGGTAAACGCACGGGTTCCTTATTAATCCATTCCAACGACCCGCAACAAGGCGTGTATACGCTCCCAATAACCGCGAATAGTGCGACGCCATGCCTTCTCATCAAACCTAGAATTCTAGAGTTCAATAACGTATCCGTCGGTACGGAGCAGACAAAAACGGTGGAGCTACACAGTTGTAGCTCCGTACCGCTCGTACTGGACGTGCAAAGCCAGGGCAGCGGCCCGTTTAGCTATCAACTTCAGGGTCAGCACAGTAACTTGGTGCAGGGTGAGTTCGCAGAGTTACAAATTACGTACTCACCGCGTCAAGTGGGCTCACACCAGATGAGCTACATCATTGTGAGCAATGACCCACTATCGGCCTCTTCCGAGGTTAAGGTCTTGGGTATAGCATCTGACAATAGCTGCCCAACTGCGGTACTACGTGGGCGAGTGTCGACGGCTAGTGATTGGACACGCAGCATTCTTGCTTCGCCGCTGGATACGGTTACGCTTGATGCTTCCTTGAGCTCGGACAAAGAATCCCATCAACTGAGCTACCACTGGTCTGTAAAAAAGCGCGCCGAAGATTCGACATCGCTCATTCAGGCGGCTGAAGCACAGGGGAGCTTTTTTGTAGACTTGGCAGGCGATTATGAGCTTTGCTTGGACGTAGAAGATAGTGAAGGGATGATGAGCTGCAATACGGACTGTATTAGTGTAAGTGCGAGCCCCAAGCAGAAATTGCACATACAGCTCGTATGGCGAACTCCTCAAGACCCTGTTATCGGGGACGAAGATGGCACGGATCTCGATCTGCATTTTGTGCGTGTTGGCGAGGGTAAGTGGGGTGATAAGGGTGATCCGTCGCGCAATAATGGAAGCGATGTATATTTTTTAAACCAACATCCCGTATGGGATATAGAAGGTGGAAGCGTAGAAAATCCTTCGCTCGATCGCGATGATAAGGACGGCGAGGGACCAGAGAATGTGAGCTTGGACAATCCTAATGCTTGTTCTTGGTACGCCGTGGGGGTGCACTATTTTAATGACTACGGTTTTGGTCCTAGTTATGCGACGGTTCGTATCTATATTAATGGTAAGATGCGCTTTGAGAAAGCAAATCTATCGTTTATGCGCAAAGCTGAGTTTATGCAGCTTGCCTTTATTCATTGGGACGGTTCGACAGCACGCGCGTTTGAACACGGCATAAAGTATGACTCTGATGCGGATTGGATAGGGATTAAGCCGCTCGTCCCCAGTGAAATTGAGCAGCTAGCAAGGGACGCTGCGCCAGATTGTTTTTGATCATTCGGCGCTTTGCCTATTGACTTGGCGCTGTGGCATTTTGCTGCGGGTTTAGGTTTACGTTCTTTTAGAGCTAGTCGCTGCGAGGAGGCGTAGAGTCGTAGTTTGGGCTGTGTTCGCTTAGGGTGTTAAGACACGAGTGGGTGGGGGTAGCACGAGATCGCCTGAGGCATTTGGCAATGAACACTTTTTATGCGGTGGACGCGCGGATGGAGCGCGTACGCCGCATAAAAATAGGTGAGAATTGCTAAATGCCGAAGGAAGCTCGTGCGTAGGGGGCTTGCCCCCTCCAAGTGAAAAAGAGGAATTAAAAGTTCTTGAGGAAAAGCATCAAAATAAAGCCCAGACTGGCTTGCAATTGAGAAGTTTCGTGCTACTATGATGTAGGGGTTTAAATTTAGTTATATCGGCGTCAACGCTTTTTTTGGAGGTATTATGATAAAACGTTTGCCAATGTATTTACTGAGTTTGGGTCTAGGCCTAAGCTTAATGTCGTGTGGAGACGATGGTCGAAACGACAACAACAATAATAATGGTGGGAACGAAGGTAAAGAAACTTTCACACTGACCTATCCCAATAGCCAAGCACTTACGTTGAAGGTGGATGGGAGTGATGATATTAGGGTGAAATATCGCAACAAAGACGGCGAAGGCGCGACGGGTCGCGTGATTACAGCGGTGTCAAAGGATGACGATTGCGTGAAGGTGGATGCTGAGCAAACCACAGGTAGTAACGGAAACGCATTATTTGAAGTGAGAGCTGGTTCAGATTCATGCGAAAGTACCATTACATTGACTAGTGATAATGCATCATTGGATCCCATAGTGGTCAAGATTACGGTAAACGAACAAGGAAACGTAGACGAAGGCAAAGGTGAGATTGTTATTGTTGATCCTTCTGGTAGCTTAAAACTTGAAATAGGCAGCAGTGGCAAAGTAACGGTAAAGTACAACAACGAGGCGAAAGTTGCAGTGCCCGACGCGGATTTGATTTTAACAAGCAGTGATGAGACTTGCGTGAAGGCAGGTAGCAAGCTTGTCCAAACGGCTGATGATGGTAAAGCAACATTTACAGTACGCAGTGTGGGTGAGACTTGCTCAGCGTCGGTGAAGGTTGCAGTGTCGGACTTAGAGGAAGTTCATAATTCTGTGAACGTAATAGTTGGCCAGCCATTGAATTTCGATGCGATTGCCAATTTAGTGTATAAAGGCACGATGGATGGCACTCAAGTCGACACCATGACGGTTGGGCTACTGGAGAATGTTAATGATTGTACACCCTATCTTAACGATCCAAACCCTGAGGTTTTCGATGAAAGTTTTGATAGAACTGTGTCGGTTCCAGGGTACGATTTAACTATAGATGCGACGGCGAAACTCAAAGTTGAAACTGCTAATTCGCCAGCGACACTTGTGGCATTTGGTGTTACAGGAGATGGTGCGAACAGGACTGTGGTAGCTTATGGTTGCCAAAGTGGTTATACGCTTGATAATCAAGAGCAAGAGCTAGTTGTCCATACGTATCAGCCAAAACTTCGTGGTAGCTATAAATTATTATCGAACTTCGATCTGACCAGTGGTTTTCAGAAGACTGAAGGTGGTATACCGAAGGTTGAGGCCATGCTTGCGGGGGACTGGGTGGAGTTTACCAACCAGTTGTTTCAAGACTCGCTCAAAACCCTACTTGACTTTGTTTATGTGAATCTTATTTTAAGAGTTACAAATGAGGTGAATTGGCAGCCCTTAAAGCAACTAGCCGAGCCTCATATGAGAGAGCTGGTTGTTAGCGCCATCTCTGAGATTTTGAAGAATAAATATTTGAAGGATTACAAATGGTTTGAATATGTAGAAGCCATTGGTCCCGATATTAGTGACCTTATTACCAATATGCAATTAGAAGGCTCACTTAAGATTAATGAGGAGCCAAATGCGAGAGGAATTTTAACTAACAATCAATTGCATAGCTACGAAAGACTTAATTATCGCTGGTCATTACAAAGACAAGGCGAGGAATTAGTTGCAAATCCAAATTGTAAAGAGCCAAGCTATACCGCTTGTCGTGAGGGTATGAGGCTTACCAGTGCAAACTCTGGCGTTGAGACCATGAGTGGAGTTTGGGGTGGAAATGTTGCGGCATGTGCTGCGGGTAATTGTTTAAATATTGATGGACATGCCATGACCTTTGGCTGGGCTACCATTCTATATAATGCCGTATTTGGCAATATTTTACCCAAAGCCTTGGGTTACAATGTCGGTAATAGTACAGATTATCTAAGTTTGTTCTTTGAGAATATATTGTTCAGGCCGCTCGTTAATAACTACAATAGCGATCCAGAGAATGTTTCAGTTAGTATCACTGAGGGATACTGTCCTGCGTTTGTTGAAGTATTATTACGACTACTCGCCACGAGCACGGAATTTACGTGGTTGGAAGACTTTATTAATAATAATCAAAGTGTTGTAGCCTCTGTAGGGAAGATGGCATGCGAAAAAGGTTTTGATTCACTCGAAACAGCGTTAACTGACAAGTTAGCAGAGTTCAAGATAACGGCTGAAAACAATATTTTGTTCTCAAGCAAGAATTGCCCCTTAGGAATTGAGGGTACTGATTATCACAATATGGGGTGGGAGGATGACCCTGCACAAAGTGCAAATACTATATTGAAGGATGTTGATCCGAAAACTAATCGTTGTATTTGGAACATAAACTTCCAGTTAAAAGATACTCCTGTTACCATTAAGGGCTTGTTCCACGCTGTGTTAAACAATAGGACGCTTTAACTGAGCTCACTTAGCAGTTAGTCAGTAAACTAAGAGGCCGCACAGATGAGATTGTGCGGCCTTTGCTCTTTCTGCATAATGAAAGTCTCGCCAATGCTCATAGATTGCTTAGCTGTGTTTGTGGTTTAAAGCGTAAAGAGTTAGTGAGGGTGCCTAAGGATGCTCTGAACAATGTGAAAATAGCCAAAAAAGTAGCTAGCAAAAAACAAGGAAAGCCAGGCGGGTTTTCAAAATAAAAGTCAATAAATTCAATATTCTACACACAAAAGCGGGTTTTAAGGGCGATAGTCCTTATGCGGGGTTTGGGGCGGTAGCCCCAATGAATCAGAGTTTCCCTAATGAGCAAAAAACAAAAAGGCTGCCCCAAGGACAGCCTTTTTATTTGGTGCGCTCGGCGAGCGCACGCTCTAAAGGGTGAAAGTCCCGAATCCGCCTGGTAGTGGGAAGGATATAGCCGAACACCAAGGGTGTCCGCCGCGAGGCGGAATCTGAAGGAAGGTGCAGGCAAAGCTCTGGTCTGACGAACAGGAATCTCATAAGGCCTAGAGTATGGGTAAGGCTGCCAAACA
The DNA here is from genome assembly GCA_041656175.1 of Bradymonadales bacterium. Taxonomy (GTDB): domain Bacteria; phylum Myxococcota_A; class Bradymonadia; order UBA4248; family UBA4248; genus JBBAEA01. Next base: position 10,148 of record JBBAEA010000119.1, read on the forward strand.
AGTCAAAGCCCAATAACTACACGGAAATACTTAAGGTAGATGAGGCAGATAGATGGAGGGAAAGAGTGTGTGAGTACCCGAGGAGGCCTCGCAGACGTTAGGGGGACATAGAGACCATCCCGATATAGGGGGCGCGGAGGCTCTGTGCCCTACGAGCAAGCTTTCTCGCAAAATTCGGCAAATCACGCTTAATGTTGTGCGACGCAAATACACTAGAGTTTGTTTTCAAAAAGTGTTGCACTTGACTTGGATATTTCTCGTGATCCCAAATACTAAGATTCTCATGGTGTGATTTCAAAGAGAGTCCAATTTCTGTGTTATCTTGTATTTAGTGTTCCCGCGTTACAGCCTGTTGAAAAAGTCAAAAACGTACAAAATCCTTGCATTACCACGCAATACAGAATAAAATGCCTGTACATTGCGGAACTTCTCGCAATTATATAAACTTTTTAGTGTTT
>JBBAEA010000120.1:0-10224 GCA_041656175.1 Bradymonadales bacterium
CTTTTAAGCCCAAGGGGGTAGAAACGCTCACCGCACTTCGTGCTATGCTAGCTAAACATAGCAATAGATTACTTACAAGGGGGTAGTGGCAAACCCGCGCAAAGCGTGGGGTTGACACGTAGGGGGACACTTCCCCCACCAAAAAAATAAGTTTAAACAGCCAAATATACGACTTTGCGCTTGCCATGGGCGCGCCCCCTAGCAAAAATCAGGCTAAAAAACAAAGTTTCCAAAGCCATGTTTTGTGCATTTGGACATTTGTGCTTATGGGTGTTATGAGTAGGCGGTGATTTTGCGCGTGTGTGCAAATTGAGCGTTAACCCTAGGATGAGCCATGAGATTGGAAGCTACATTTGCTGTTGTAATTCCAGCGGGTAGTTTGAGCCCAAGCGAGTGCAGGCAGTTTGAGCAGTTTTGCGTGAAGCACTGCATAGAAGTCCACCTCCCGATGCGCGAGGACGCGAAGGGGAATGTTATAGTGGCGAGTGGTTTGAGTTTGCAGGAAGCTCAGATTTTGCGACGCCAAATATCGCAAACGGGCTACCCCGTCGATGTCATTAGTGACGCGGCTAATGATTTTTCGCGACAAAGTGCGCAGGTAGAGGAACCGAGCTTTGACACTCTTGTGGTAGAGCTCAACGGTTTTAGGGAGCGCTCGGGGGGCGAAGATGTTTCGAGTTTGGCGGCTGAGGCATGGAATAGCCTAGAGATGGAACGCATTGATTTGGGCTTAGAAGCGGGTAGGGGAGTGGATGGCGCGGATTGGTCGGGGGAGCACTGGATGAAGCTGAATGACAGCTCGGAGACTTTGTCGGTGTCGGCCAAGCAGTTGCTAAAAGAGGTTGAGAAGGCGAAGAATTCGCAGGAGGCGCTTCATCCCCCTGCTTTGCCTAAAGCTCCCGCGCTTAAAGCAAAAGGCGAGGCGATCGCGAGTATGCAGCCGGTTTTGCCGCAAGGCAATGTGAGCCCAAACGCGGGGTTTTCGACGGATTTAGCGGTCGTAGACTACGAATTGAATGGAAGCGAGGGCGAGTTGCTTCAGGCTGAGCTTGTGCCAGTTTTCGATGAGCCGGCTAAAGTGAAGACTAAGGTTGAATTGTTGAATTTGACTTCCGCTGATTTGCAAGCGACTAAGGGCGAAACAGGGTTGCAGGGGGCGAAAGATGGTGGGGGTGTTTTACGTGGCATTCTCATCATGATTGCGCTTGCGTTGAGCGTGTTGATCATACTACTTGTGCTGCAGCTCTTTTACGATATTCCCTTCCTGCGAGAGCTTTTACAAAATTTGTAGCATGGACGAGATTCGTTGCCCCAGATTTCACGGTAGCTTGTCTAAGATCGCGCTCAATGCCGATATTGGGTCGGAGCGCTTTGCGTATCTTTGCTCTTTTTGTGGCGGCGTACACATCAAGGCTCAGGAGTGGCACGATATATTGCACTTGGAGTCGAGCTTTAGTAAAGACGCGCTCTACCCAACGCGCATTCCCATGGCGTGTGAAAGCTGTAATGAAGCAAGGAGCATCGTGCTCGTTGACGAATTGCCTGTATTTTATTGCGCGCGCTGCGAATCCTATTGGCTGGATGCGGGCATATTTCCAGTGCTACTCAGCAGCGAGGTTGAGAAGCAAACAGGCGCCGCTCCCAGCAACTCGCCGTTCTCCCCGCTCAATATTTCTTGCTGTGATTGCGGGGTTAACATTGCCAGTGCCTGCGATGCGCATGCCTGCCCTATTGGTATGATTTGCACTCGCTGCTACCATGCTCCGCCGGGGTTTATGGAAAACAAGGTGAACAACTTTCAAATGCTTACCTTCAAGGGGATGGAGGTAAAGGTTGAGCACTGGGGGCAAAGCGTGCGCTCGTTGATTGCGGTTACCCCAGCACAGCCCTGTCTTTTAAATGTGCGCTTGCACAGCCTTAGTTTACAAGAGCGCATACTACGCTTTGGTAGACGGCGTATCGCTTTTGCTGGCGCTTTGGGCAAAAAAATTGACGCCGATCAAGACATCAAATTGCGCACCCCCTTCAAAGTGTTTTTGTCGCAAAGAGGCGTGGTCGCGCTTATTAATGATATCGCTAGCCTTGGTAGCATGGACTTGCAGTTTAGACCACATAACCTGAGTTTTGAGCTGCATGCGCTGCGTATTAGCAACGAGATTCGCCTGCACTTCGAGGTGGCAGTGCGACGATTGCTTATCGCTTATTCGAGATTTGCAGAGTTGTCTGAACTCTATCGTTGACTTCTTTGAATGGTACGAAGTATAAGTTTGCATTTGGCTGTTTAGTGGGTAGTGCGCGTTTTGCACGCCTCTAAAATCTTGCTTGTCGCGGCCTTATTTACAGCCATGAACGAACGGAGACGCCTTTTTGGACCTTCCCATAGAATCGCTGATTTACTTTATTAGCGCTTTTCTTAGCACAGCATTGTTGTCGGTTGCGCAGCGCAGTTTCGAGGAAATAGATGAGCTGCGTGCGAGGCGCTTGGTAGATGATGGGCGCATGGGTTTTAAGGATTTTGCGCAAAACCCTCAGTCTTACCTGCTGAGTTTGGAGCTACTAAGAACCTTGAGTATCTCGGGGCTCTTTTATTTTGGATACACGAGCTTGAGCGCCTTTTCGCTGCACCCGATAGCGATTTTTTGTGTCATACCCTTGGCGTTATTGCTCTCTAACGAGTCCATAAAACACCTCTTCGCCTCTCTTGATGAACGCAAGGTTGCCGAGGTATCGATCAAGCTCTTGAAGCTGTTTACTAAAATACTGCGCCCCATCACTTTTCCTCTCGAAAAGTTTTTTCAGCTCTTTGTGCGCGGAAACAAACATAGCGAATACGCAGATGCAGATCGTATTGGAGAAGAGCTTGAGCTCATGATCGATGAGTCCCAAAAGCAGGGTGGGCTCGAAAAGCTAACAGGTCGCATTATGCAGTCCGCCATTGATTTTGGCGAAACCATTGTGCGCGAGATCATGGTTCCGCGCACTGATATTGTCGCGTGTTCCGTGGATTACAGCATAGACGCGGCGTTTAAGCTCTGCGCCGAAGAAGGTTATAGCCGCCTCCCCGTTTACGAAGGGAGCCTCGACGAAATCGTCGGTATACTCTACTTCAAAGACATTATGCTCAGGATCTACGAGTGGGATAGCGCAGGCGTTCGACTGCGAGATCGGCAGAATTACCCGCTAAAAGAAATTATCCGTGAAGCCTATTTCGTACCCGAAACTAACCATATCAACGAGCTACTTCAGGATTTTCAGCGCGAACATATCCATATGGCTATAGCCATCGACGAGTTTGGTGGCACCGCGGGGATTGTTACGCTCGAAGATCTTATGGAGGAGTTCTTCGGTGAAATTCAGGATGAGTACGATAGCGAAGACTTGGCGATAGTGCCGCTTTCGGCGGAAGATCATGTCTTGGTTGATGCCAAGACCAAGATTAGCGATATTAACGAGCATTTCGATGTCGATATCAGCGAGGATGAGGATTTTGACACCATTGGGGGCTACGTCACCTATCTGTTAGGTCGTGTAGGCAACGAAGGCGACAGCATCTGTACCGAGGAGCTCGATTTTACCGTGCGCCAAGCCAACGAACGATGTATACTACAGCTCGAAATTGCGCGCTGCGAAAACCCTGAAGATGCAGAATCCCATGAAAACTCCGTGATTCGAGGTGGTGTACGAGGCGAGTCATGAACAGGCAGGTCTCGAATGATGAAAAAATTTATTAACCACGAAAAACACGAAAACACACGAAAAAATCTTTTTTTATTCTTACAGAACCGACTTGATTTGTTATAGACTTTCGTGCCTTTCGTGTCTTTAAATTTTGAACCACGAAAAACACGAAAACACACGAAAAATTCTTTTTTATTCTTACAGAACCGACTTGATTTGTTATAGACTTTCGAGCCTTTCGTGTTTTTCGTGGTAAAAAAGCTTTTCGAGCCTTTCGTGTTTTTCGTGGTAAAAAAAGCTTTTCGTGGTAAAAAATACGATGTTTATGACACCTTTGCTCTGAATCAAAAGCTCAGATGCAAAACACTTCAAAGTGTGGCTTGAAATTTTGTCGCTTTGTGCCTAGTTTGTGCACGCGAGTGCAGGCCATAGCTTGTACTTGCTCAAGGCGATGAGCTTGAACCGTATTTTTAGCTTGGCTTTTACATAAGTTATGAACAAAACAGCAGAAAGTCTTGTGATCAAAAATGATTTTGTGGTCTCCATCGTATACGTCTTAACGAACAGTTCGGGGGAGTTGCTTGATTTAAGTACCCACGAAAAGCCGATGCGCTATATGCATGGGCATGGTAATATTATTCGTGGCCTTGAGAAAGCGCTTGAAGGAAAGGCGATAGGTGATCATCTCGAAGTGGATGTAGCGCCTGAAGATGCATACGGTCTGCGTGATGGGGAACCCCAAGCGGTGCCTAAATCGATATTCCCCGAAGGTACGGAGTTTAAGATAGGTGCTGGAATGATGGCGAAGTCTGAAGATGGCAAGCCCTTCCCACTCTGGATCGTAAAGATGGATGAAGAGAACGTCTACGTCGATGGCAACCACCCGCTTGCTGGACAGACGCTACACTTTAGTGTCGATGTTGTAGCAATGCGAGCGGCTACCGAGGACGAGCTCAAAGATGGCGTTCCCCACGATGGTTGCGAGGCTTGTCGCGATTAGTGGCAAGTTGAGACGTTTGAAAGAGTCAAGGCGATAACTAGGGTTATCGTAAAAGCATAGTTTTGAGGAGTATAAGAGGCGAATGAAACGCTATATTGGCCTAGATCTTGGCGCAGAAAATATTAAAATTGTAGAAATAATCGAAGAAAACGCGAAAAAAACGCTGACGCGTGCAAAGATTGTAGCGCATGGCAAAGACCCACGTGGAGCACTGCAAGCGCTGCTTAAGGATTTCGACTATGACAGCATAGATGGAATCGCGATCTGCGGGCGTCTTTCGCGAAACGCCAATATTTTACGTGTCCCCGAAAAACAGTCGCGTGCAGCGGGTTTCCGCTTTATGTATGACGATAAGCCTGTCAGCATCGTTTCGATCGGAAGCCACGGCTTTTCGGTTTTGGAGCTACGCGCCGATGGCACCGAGATCCTGCGAGAGAACACGCGCTGTTCACAAGGGACGGGGAACTTCCTCATGCAGCTTGTTGGGCGCTTTGGGCTTAATATTGAGCAGTCAAGCGAGCTTTGCGAAAATATCGACACCCCCGCTCCCCTCTCTGGGCGTTGTCCCGTCATACTCAAAACCGATATGACGCACCTCGCCAATTCTGGGCAAAGTCACGGCAATATTATTGCGGGTCTCTATGACGCTGTTTGCGAGAATGTTCAGGTTTTGCTTAAACCTGCCCTTTGCCCGCCACGGATCCTGCTCACAGGTGGTGTGACGAAGTCAAAGCGTATTCAAAATCGCTTCAGCGAATTTGCTGAGCGCCATCAGATGGAGTTTATCCCCTTCAACGAGGATGCGCAGTTCCTAGATGCTTTGGGCGCCGCGGTTCTCGCAAGCCAAAATGCTTTATCGCGGGCGCCTAAGTTCGATAAACTCTTTAAGAGCAAAGTCGATAAACGCATTGAGATGATTCCTCATATCAAGCGCGCCTTAACTAAGGTGAGGAGACTTCCGCAAAAAGCGCTACCTAACGCCTCTGAGCGAAAAGACAGTAGGCTAGTTCTTGGCTACGACATGGGCTCTACGGGCTCCAAGGCGGTTGCCATCGACGCGGATAACGGTGATTTACTTTGGCAAGCTTATGTGAACACACAAGGTAACCCCATCAACGCAGCCCAAGAATTATCAAAGCAGTTCCTCGATTCGCCGTGGTCAAGACACAGCGTAGTCGCTGCGGGTGTTACGGGCTCAGGCCGTGAAATTGTCGGCTCCCTCCTAACTGTTTGCTTTGGCCCAGAGCCCGTCTACGTACTCAACGAAATCGCCGCGCATGCCGAAGGTGCACTCAGCTACGACAAACGCGTCGATACAATATTCGAGATAGGCGGCCAAGATGCGAAGTATATTCGGATAGATGGTGGTCGCGTCGTCGATGCTGCGATGAACGAAGCTTGCAGCGCTGGCACAGGCTCATTCATCGAAGAGCAAGGAAAGCTCTTTAGCGGCGTCAAGGATGTCAAAGACCTCGCCGAGATCGCGTTAAGGGCCGAGTCTGCCTGTTCGCTGGGGCAGCACTGCTCCGTGTTTATGGCCGAAATTATCGATGAAGCCATCGCATCGGGTGAGAGCAATGAAAGCATTATCGCGGGAATTTACGATTCCATTATTCAGAACTACTTAAACCGCGTCAAAGGTAGCCGCAGCGTGGGTTCGGTCATCTTTTGCCAAGGCATGCCGTTCTCTAGCGATGCCCTAGCCGCAGCTGTGGCGCGCCGCACTGGCTCCGAGGTCATTGTACCGCCTAACCCTGGCACTATCGGGGCTCAAGGCATTGCGCTACTTGCGCGGCGATATCGCGTTTTAGGAAAAGAAAATTTACAGAAACTGGCTTTAAATCGTTTTTTAAAGGCAGAAATTACGAAAAAAGATCATTTTATTTGTCGTTCGACCAAGGGCTGCGGTGGCGCTGGGAACAAGTGTCGCATTGATCGCATCAGCACCTTGCTTGAGGGTAAGGAGTCTAAATTTACTTGGGGCGGCGGTTGCTCTTTGTATGACAAAGGCTCTGGACGCATCAAGTTACCCGATCTTGCCCCCGATCCCTTCAGGGAGCGCGAAGCGCTTGTCGACGCGATTATCGACGAGCTTCCCAAAAACGCTGACGCGCCGCGCTTGGCTTTTACCGATGAATTCACGCTTAAGGGCTTAACGCCGTTTTTTGCCCTCTTTTTGGCAGAACTAGGCTTTAAAGTCGAAATACACCGACACGCCGAACAAGTTACGCTAAAGCGCGGGATCGAAGAGGCCAATATCCCGTTTTGCGCGCCCATGCAGATGTTCCACGGCGTAAGCACTAACATTATAGAGACTACACCAGATATCCTCTTCAAGCCGATGTTGCTTAGCACCCCCGCGATGAAGGACGAGGATCGCACTATACTTTGTCCCATCGTACAAGCTGCGCCGCAGATGCTACAAAAAGATGTTTTAGCTTCTAAAAATCGTAAAAACTTTGCTAAAATTCGCTTCTTTTCCCCAGTTATCGATTTTCAACCTGGTGGGCTTGAGTCCAAATCATTCTACAAATCGTGTAGACATATGGCAAACGAGCTAGCGAGCAGCCTAAGTACAGCGCCCAAAAATTTCGAGGCGGCTTTTACAAAGGCGCTACAAGCACAAAAAGATTTCGACTGCGACTGTTTAGAGCTCGGCGATAAAGCCATCGCCTATTGCGAAGAGCACAAGATTCCAGCCGTCGTTGTTTTGGGTAGGCCTTACACCATATACAATAAAATACTTAACTCCAACGTCCCGCCCATACTTCGCGAGCAGGGCGCAATCGCCGTTCCCATCGATTGCTTCCGCATCGACGACGATGTGCCCATGTTTAAAACCATGTTCTGGGGCTACGGTCAGCGTAACCTTCGCGCAGCCCACCAAATTCGCCGCTCGCCAAATCTCTACAGCATCTGGTGCTCCAATTACGCTTGCGGCCCCGATAGCTTTGTGCTGCACTTCTACGGCTACATCATGGAGGGCAAACCCTACGCGATCATCGAAACCGATGGACACTCGGGCGACGCGGGCACGCGTACACGCGTTGAAGCGTTCCTGCACTGCGTTCGCGAACACAGCAACAAAATCGAGAGCGATGAGAAGGCAACTTCGTTCAAAGCGATCGAAGACTACAACACGAATCTAACAGAGCTTAAGGCGCGTGGCGACGTCGTAATAATCCCGCGTATGGGGCCTGGCGCCGAGGCGCTAGCTGCGGCTCTACGAGGCTACGGCGTCGAAGCTGAGGCGCTCCCGCTTCCCGATCACGAAGCCCTGGAACTGGGTAGAAAATACACTTCGGGCAAAGAGTGCGTTCCCATGTGCATGACTTTGGGCTCTTTGCTACAACGCGTGCTTAAGGATACCGAAACGCGTTTCACCTTCTTTCTCCCCACTGGCCGCGGACCTTGCCGCTTTGGGGTCTACAACAACTTGCACAAAATCACGATGCAACGCCTCGGGCTAGATTCGCGCGTCCGACTTTGGTCGCCCTCCGACGACAACTATTTCGAGGGAATACCTGGCGGCCTTGCAGCGCTAGCTGCTTGCAGCATCGTCGCTGCGGATTTGCTCCTAGCCATTCGCTACGACGTCCGACCCGCCGAAACCGAGGCTGGCGCCTGCGACCGCATCTACACAAAATACACCGAAAAACTACACGCTCTTGCCGCAGCGGCAGGCGGTGGAGACCTCTCGATTTCGCGCGCTGGCGTCGAGATCGCTAGCCGCAGCTTTTACGGCATTCTAGATCTGCTTAAGGAAGCCGCCATTGAATTTTCCAAGATCCGCAAACCTGGCGCTCTTCCCACCGTACTCGTTACTGGCGAAATATACGTCCGCGCCGACGATTTCACCAACGATTTCACCATCGATCGCCTCCAAGCCCTCGGCATTCGCGTCAAATTGTCGCCCTTCTACGAGTGGCTCGACTACCAAGAATACATCAACACGCGCGTCGGAATCCCGCACACTTTAACGTCATGGCTCTCGGCCAAAGCCCAAAACTTTATCATCGATAGCCTCTACAAAACGGTCGCCAAAATCATGCGCTGGCCCGCCCTAACCCGCGCGGCCACCCTTATCGAAAAGGCCGAGCCTTACGTTCGCTACCAACTCGAAGGCGAAGCTGGCTTGACCCTTGGCGGCGCAATGCACGAGTGGGAGCACCGACAAATCGACGGCGTTATTAACCTTGGACCCCACGAGTGCCTACCCTCCAAAGTCGCCGAAGCCCAATTCTTTCACGTCGCCGAGGAATCAGGCCTACACTCCCTGTCCATCCACCTTAACGGCGATCCCGTCGACTCAAGCGTTATCGAGCACTTCGTCTACGAAGTTCGCGAAAAATTCCAAGAGCGCGTCCGCAAAAACCAAGGCGAATTGCGACCAAGCAACGCAGTCATCGACAAATCCCAAGTCATACTTAAGGATTTTATCCGCGGCTTCCCAAAAGTTTTGGCCAAATAATCAAGTACATCTAACTCTGGGGGGGGAAGTTTCCCCCTCGCCCGAGCTTCCACGCAAAATTCGCTAATGAACACTTTATTTTGTGCGATGTTTCACCTGTTCGGTGAACCACCGCACAAAATGTGTTCATTGCGACTTTTGCGCGGCGATCTCGGGCTACCCCCTCTTGAACAAGTTGGCAGAAATTTTACGCTTGCCCACACAAGAATACAGCCTGCTGTAAAGTGCAAACTCGGAGTCAATATCTCGTGCACTACGATATTTGTGAAATATTTCAATCCATACAAGGTGAGTCGACGTTTGCGGGGCTACCCTGCGTGTTTATTCGCTTTACAGGCTGTAACTTGCGATGTCGTTGGTGCGATACACAATATGCCTTTGAAGGCGCCACTCGCCGAAGCCTTAACGATATCATCGCAGCCGTCGCGGAGTTTGCGCCATGTAAACTCGTCGAACTAACCGGTGGCGAACCCCTGCTACAGCCGCATGTGCCGTCACTCGCGGGTGAGCTTTTGGCGTTGGGCTACACCGTTCTTGTCGAAACGAACGGAAGCTTAGATCTTTCAACATTAGCCAAAGAAGTACGAAAGATCATCGATCTAAAGCCGCCCTCAGCGCAGCCTCCCCAAAACTACGAAGAAGCCTGGAAAAAGAACTTGCCCTATATGGGGAGTAGCGACGAAATTAAATGCGTGATTGCGCATCGCGAGGATTTCGATTATTGCGTTAAGAAACTCGAGGCTTGGAACTTATGGGGCAAGCACACGATTTTATTCTCGGCTGCTTGGGGGCTACTCCGTGAAGAAGAACTCGTGCGCTGGATTCTTGAATCGCGCTTGCCCATACGACTGAATTTGCAGTGGCATAAATATATATGGTCGCCTGACGCCAAAGGCGTTTAAGGAAGTTCTGTTTTTTGGGGCTCTGCCCCAAACCCCGCTAAGGGGTCGAAACGAGTAAAACTAAGTGTTTTACGAGTTGATGGCCCACTTTCGCAGTGAGTACGTCCAAGCCAAGCTTGCTTGAGCTTGAGACGTGCGAACAAGAAAGAAAAACCGTAGGTTTTTCATGAGAC
>JBBAEA010000121.1:0-10187 GCA_041656175.1 Bradymonadales bacterium
TTCCTCAATTCCGACTACGATTTGCGCTGCACTCACGCAGGCTTGCGTTCGATTGCGCAAATCTAGTCTCATTGGGCCATCAACTCGTAAAACACTTAGTTTTACTCGTTTCGGCCCCTTAGCGGGGTTTGGGGCGAAGCCCCAAAAAGAAAAAAGCTTCCCCCCGTGTAAAGCTCTCTCAATAATAAAGCACCCTAGCCCAGTCTAAGCGCAGCCCCAAAGACTCGGATAACTCGTTGAATTTGCAAGCGAATTTTGTAGCTCCCAAGTCATCGCGAGAAAATGCCAAGAGTTTAGACATAAGCTCGTAGCACTGCACTAAACTGCTCCCCAAACGATGCTCTTTGCAAAAATCGATGTCGGCGCGGCAAAGGTCTAGCATTTTTTCGACTTCTTCTAGCTCCAGTACAGGACGGGCAAGAGTTATCGCAGCCTCTACCAAGCGCTGCCAAAGGAGCTCGCGAGGCATAAATTCGGGATTCAGTTTAGCTTTAATTTGCTTTAAGTAAGTGCTCGATAATTCAAATTTTTCAATGCTTAAGTAGTATTTAACTAGAAATTGCTTTATAGCTAATGAGAGCGTCTCATTCTGCTCGGATTCGCAAAACTCCAACACGGCGAGTAGCTGCACTACGTAGTCTGATATATCGCAACCATCGTAAAACATCACCGCTTGCTTTAGCAATGTGGAGAGCTGGCTATGGGTAAAATCAGCCGCATCATTATAAATACTAATGGCTTTACTGATGTATTCTAGTGCAGGCTGAATTTTTAGCTGTCTAAACGCGATTTTTCCCTCTAAAATGTGTATAGGCGCCATGAAGACTACGTTTTCACTTTCGTTTATGAGCTCTTTGGCCTCTGCTAACACACGTTCGCAGAGCATGAGTTCACCGACTTCGAGTGCTCTTTGCGCACTTTGCAGCTTCAGCGCAAAGTGCAAATTCACATTCGAAGCTTCAATCGCATAGTTTAACGCCCGCTCTGCGTCATTCTGAGCGTTCGCAAACTCTAATCGTTGAACCATGAGCGAGGATTTTGCAAAAAGCGCTGCGTGATAGATCTCGGGGAGTTTCTCGCTGCACTGCTTTTCGATTTCTTTGTAAGCTTCGCTAGCAAAACGAAACTCTAATCTTCTTTCAGCAGCTAAGGCATATTCCAATAAAAATGCGTAAAAAGCGCGTTCTTTGGGAATATTATTTAGGTTCTTATGGATTTCTGCGAAATAATTGCATGCAGTGCGCACTTCGCCTCGCATAAGGCTAAGTTTTGCGTACGCAATGGTCGAGTGCAGCTCCAGTTCCCTCGATGCCACGGCGCGTGCAAGAAGCAAGGACTCCATATAAGCTTCCTGCGCCTCATCTCCCCTTCCCAAGCGTTCATAAGCGCTGCCCATCAAGCGCTTCGTCGTACTCAGCGCCTGCTTTTCTCCCGCGTGTTCGTATATTTTACCAGCGTTTTGAAACTGCTCTAACGCTTCCTCTGTTTTACCCAAAAATTGCTTAACAATGGCCAAATTTCCATGTTGTGCAGCCAAATACAATGCGTTGCCCTCTTTTTTATAGGCTTCGATCACTATGGCTAACTGCTCCTCTGCGCGCAAATATTGCTCTGACTCCAAATATACTTCGGCCAAAATCGCTAATGCCCTTGTTTTATGCGCCTCTTCGTGGCCAGTACCTTCAACTTCTTCGATGTAAGCCTTCGCCACGCGTTCCGCCTCTTCGTATCTCTTTGTCATACTCAACAATTGTGCCGCTCGTCCAAGCGCTATGACGCGCAAAAGCTGTCCTCGCCGATTTTGGCTAAGCTCAAGAATTTCGCTATATAACAATAGTGCTTCTTCATACTTTGCGCCTTTTAACGCCTCTTGTGCACGATTATTGAGCAGCCTCAACTTTCGTTGCAACACACTGGATGTAGATTTCGACATAATAAAAGCTAGCTTTTTGGGGGGAAGGGGGCTTGCGGGGGAAACGATTTTTTTTGCGCAAAAAATACATTTTCACCCGCGAAAAGCACTCGCTTGAGTATTTTTAGCGATGAGAGCAACTTTTGTGTTTAAACAGTCTCGCGCCCTATTCAAACCATGGGCTCTACTACTCAATGAGTGTTTTACTCATCCGTAGCAAGAACCACGCTAATATCCTCTAGGCGAGATACATTGAAGGAATCGTGTTCGATTTCTTCAAGTCGCGTGTAGGCTTCTTTGAGGTTTTGCACCACTTCTAGGAGCTCTTTTTCGATATCGGGTTTTTGACTTCGCGCGATATCGATGTTTTCGTCATAGTTTTCGACGATTTCGCGTAAATACTGCTGCTCCTCTAAAGCTAAGCCCCGCTTAGCAGATTCTTTGGCAAGAACTAGCAAGTCGTCGCTTATGGTGTTGGGATGATTGAAGAGTAAAATGCGCGATACGTCGAGGTTTTGGGTGTAAACTTCAAAAGCCCTATCTTCATCGTCGTGATCGGCAAAATACTTGCCAAAAAGCCGTATTGCCTCGCGAATGCGTAAACCCTGCAACTGTGCCATAGGCGCTATGCCTTCTTCATTTACGTAGATCTGCATGCTGCGGGCAAGTTTGGGGATTTCGGCTTCGAGTTTTTCGCTGAGAATTTCGGCGGCGTTGAACATGGAGCCGTTCCAGTCAAAGGCGTAGAGGAACTGAACCATATTAATGAGCACTTTATCGCCGTTAGAGCGGAAGCGTATACGAAGTTTATACAGCTCATCCGAGTCTTCACCCTCCAAAAGTTCGCGAACTATCGTTAAAAGCTGAATAGAATAAGAATCCGTGTTATCCTCGCTGCGGAAAAAGCCATAGATCAGCGAAAATGCTTCATCGTTTCTAGCCTCGGCGATGGCGATGCAGAGCTCTGCGTGTTTACCGCGAAAAAACTGACGTGGATTCATCGTTGTACTCCTTTAGGTGCTTGGTTTGCGAACTACACTTTTACGGGCAAATCGTGTTGGAAAACTCAAAAACATTAGGGGGTAGCGCGGGATCGCTGAGCAAAAGGCGCAATGAGCGTATAAAATGCCTTGAATGAGCGTTGGAGCGAATACAAGGCATTTTATGTACGCGAATTGCGAATTTGGCGAAGAAGCCCGCGCGTAGGGGAGCCGATAGGCCCCCTCCCCAAAAAAATAAAAAACTGGCGTCCCTACACGCCCTTTAGCTAGGCCAAATGCTAGCACATGGGGCGCATTTTACTCAAGCAAAGCATTGACCAAAGGCGCATTTTTGGGGATTTTGGGGCGACGCGTACTTGCGTTCAACGTACGAAGGAGATGTGATGGATAAAATGTTTATTGGGATTGCTGGCATGATTGGCGCGGGGAAGTCGACTCTGGCTACACATTTGGCGGCTCATTTGGGGATTAAGGCATACTATGAACCGGTCGAGAACAACGAGTATTTGGAGGATTTTTACCGTGACACGGCGAAATACTCCTTTGCAACGCAAATTTACTTGTTAACTCGCCGCTTCCAGCAACACCAAGAGATAATTTGGAGTGGGGAGTCGGCTGTGCAAGATCGTACGATATACGAGGACTCAGTCTTTGCTGCGATGCTGTCCGAATCAAATTTGATGGAAGAGCGAGATTACCGAACTTATATTCAGCTCTTTAAGCACATGAGTAATTTTATGTGTAAACCAAACGTTATCATTTACCTCGACGTTAAACCCGAGCGTTCTATGGAACGGATTAAATTGCGCAGCCGAGACGTGGAGACTGGTATTAGTTTGGAATACTTACAGAATTTATATCGGCATTATAGCGTTTTTATCGAAGATATTTCGAAACTCATACCAGTCATTAGTGTGGACTACGACAGATTTGCGAGTACTGAGGAAATGGCGGAGGTTATACGGCGAGAATATTTAAATCACTCCTTTATACGAAAGGTAAATTTATATTAATTCGCCAGTGACACTGGAAAGTTCCTTATAGTGTAGTTATAATTGATGTGTTTGGGGCGCTTGGCAAGTGCCGTTTTCGGTCCTCAAAAAGGAGACTCATAAAATGCGATTACGTTTAAGTTTTTTTGTATTTTGTTTTGCAGCGATATTTTTTGTCATGGCCTGCGATTCATCATCCAACCCGATTGAGGATGAGGTATTGAGCTTAACGCGCATTAGCCCGACTCAGGGCAAACGCGGAACATCGCTACTGCTTGAGGGATCAGGATTTGTAAACACAGCAACGGTTTGCTTTGCAGATACATGTGGCTCGGCAACCTTCATTTCGAATGAGCAGCTCTCGGCCTTTGCGCCCGCTGGCTCTGGCGTAGTCGATGTTTCGGTGCGCCAAAACGGCGAAGAAACGGTGCTTAAGAATGCTTTTACCTACCAAAATGAGCATGAAGGTAACGGGGTGAAGTTTCAATCCATGTCGCCCACGGGTGGAAAGGCTGGCGACAAAATCATCATAAAGGGTTCGGGATTTAGCGGCACAGTGAAAGTATGTTTTGGCGCAAACTGTGTCGATGCAAACCTTAATTCCGAAACGGAACTAAGCGCCATCGTGCCTGATGGCTCGGGAAGCGTGGTTGTTATCGTAATCGTCGGCGAAACGCGCCTGAATGCTGGAAGTTTTAGCTACATAACCGAAAGCTTAAACACGGTTGATTGGTGTATTTTACGCACAACCCAGATGCAAGCCCTACCCAATACGGAAAGTGGGCTGATTTTTGCTGAACTCTATGAGGAAGGATGTACGCCCGATGCGCCTGCACGATGTAACAACTTAAAAGTTCAGTTGGGCTATTCCGCCGAAGCCACCCCCCAGTCCTTTGAATGGGTGAATGCAGAGCGAAATTCTGCCTTTACGGGGGAATCGGCTGGAAATAACGATGAGTTTATGGCTACGCTAAAATTAGCCGAGGGTAAGTATCGATTTATTTACCGAGCAAGCATTGATGGCGAAACTTGGGCATACTGCGATAGCAAAGGAATCAGCGCAGTGCCTGTGAACGACAACATGGGAACCTTGGTCGTTGCTGCAGAAGCAGAGCCCGAAGTTGGCTGGTGTCGAATCATGTCTGATACCGCTATAACGTCGAAGCCAAACGAAGATAGCCCCGCTGTTTATGCGCAAGTTTTTGTAAAAGACTGTACAAAATTCGATAAACCCTGCAATGGTCTGCAGGCCGAACTAGGTTACGGCTCCCCAGCCCTAAGCGATCCCGCAGCAATCGGGGCTACCTATCATTGGAAAAAAGCCGCGTTTAACGACCAATATGATGGAAGCGGTGGGGATCGACACGGTGAGTATTTTACGACACTAAAAAGCGCGGATGAGGGGAACTTTAGTATTGTGATGCGATTTAGCTTAAACGGCAGTGACTGGACATATTGCGATACCGCTGATGACAACACGTTTACGGCGAGTAACGCTGTGAAATGGACGGTTAAAAACGAGGAGCCACTAGAGAAAAAAGTTGAATGGTGCCGTGTGCAATGGCCCAAAGAAGCAAGAACTAAAATCGGAGAGGCTTCAGAGTATTTCTATGGTCGCGCTTACGTAGCCGAATGTACTGGCCCAAGTCACGAGTGCCCAGAATTGAAGGGGCAATTGGGTTATGGCTTAAAGACCGATAACGTAGAAAACTTTACTTGGATAGATGCTACACACAACGCAAATCACGTCGACAGCAATAACGATGAATTCGCGGCACAAATTACGCCTACGGCTAAGGGCGAGTATGCGGTTGCGTATAGATTTTCGCTCGATGGAACGAATTGGGAGTACTGCGACTTTGACGATGCGCATGGCTTTATCATGGAAAACACAAGCACTTTGCTCGCGATTGAAGCCGCCCAAAAAGAGATTACGTGGTGTAAACTCATTGTGCCAACCGAAATTAACGTAGAAGTGGGTAAAAATAGCGATCTCGCCTTTGGGCAAGTCCACGTAGCAGAGTGCACGGGCAATAATTATCCATGTGATGGCCTCACAGCATATCTTGGCTACGGCGATAAAGACGCCGATGATGCCACAAGCTTTACTTGGAAGGAAGCCACCTTTAACAAATATTTTGCTAACGAAAACAACAGTGAGTACATGGCTAGATTTAATATCGAAACGGCCGGCGACTACGCCTTTGCCTTCGCCTTTAGTTTAGACGGTGGAACGACGAAGATTATTTGCGACAGCGATGGGGAAACACTTACGTACTCCAAAGAAGCCGCTGGAAGTCTCAGCGTGTACGAGCAAAAGATTGACTGGTGCAACCTTCAGTGGCCAGAGTCCATTGAGATGAAAGTTAACGAAGAATCTCCTTATGTATTCGGTCGCGCCTACGTACAAGGCTGCACAGAGCAAGAAAAACAATGCGCAAAGCTTACGGGCTACGTTGGCTATGCGCTCAATACGGTAACGGAACCCGCGAATTTCACCTTCGTAGAAGCTGAAGCGAACAGCGATCATCATTCGGATAACAACGACGAATTTGCTGGCAAAATCACGCCCACTGAAGCTGGCGATTACCACATTATTTATGCGTTTAGCCTCGATGGCGGCACGACTAAGAGCTATTGTGGCCTTGGCGATCACACAAGCTTTGATATCGCAAACGCCATGCCGCTTAAAGTAACAGCTTCAGATCCACCCAAGCCACCCGTTGAGGCATCTTGCGGGATTCCCGATTGGGGCATCGACAACACAGTAAAAGTGAACGAAACTAAAGATATTTTTGCTCAAATCTTTATTGCTGATTGTACTGAGTCATCGCAATGCAATAAAATTGTCGATTCTCATATGCACTACATCGACGCGAACTTGGCTGCTAGGAAACCGCTCAGTGAGTGGAATACACTACAAGCTCAGTTTAATGTCCATAAAGACAACAATAACGAATACAAAGCTGCTTTCAGTCAAAATGCTACGCAAAGACTCAGTTTTGTTTACTCCTTCGACCTTAAATCAAACCCCAGCGACGCAAACGAACAAGCTACACGAAAGTACTGCTTCGCAAACTGGGGCGACTATGGTTATGGCAGCATCACCGTGACCGAATAAACTTAGCGTATGGCGAAAAAGGGCGGATTTTATCCGCCCTTTTTTTTACTCAAGCTATTTTACCAATGCTCTGTATAGCGCTAAGCTGTTTTTGGGGGAGTTGTTGGCTTTGACTATCCGCTCCAAAAACGATCTTCTTATGGATAAAACGATTGTTCAGCAGAAATTAGTAATAATCCAAGGGATAATACGGGTCTTTTTTCTTTTTTGCCTATTTTTACCTCTCAGCGCCCTAGCCCAAGATGGAAGCGCAACACTAGATGAGGGAAGCGAAGAGGCGAGTTCTAAGAAAGAAAATTCAAAACTGGCAAGTTATAACGAAGAGCACAGCGATCTGGCCAGCATTAACGCAAAACTCCGCGAACTCGGCTACGAAATTTGGGAAAGCCCCACAAAAACATCAGAGCTCGGTCTTGCGATTGAAGAAGGTTTTGCCCAACCCTACCCCTACCAAAATCTGATGCGCAAGTTCAAGCTCGGGCATCGAGGTATAGATATAGGCGCTGTCGGTACACTCAACGGCGGCGTTGGTACGGTGATCAACGCTATCCACCGCAGCAAAATCACCTTGATTGGCCGCAGCGTCGTGGATTCAAAGAACTTTGGTCGCCCCGACAAGCGCAAAGGCACGGTAAAGCGCAGCGGAAGCAGTTATCCGCGCATTATTACATTACCTGGTTATGGCAAGGTCTACCCCTTCACTCGAAACTACGGCAAGTGGCGCTCAGGCGTCGTGCTTGTTACCACCATTATTGGCGGCCCCCTTGATGGTTACACCATGCGTTACATGCACATGGCAGAGATACGACCCGACCTTAAAATCGGCGACATCGTTGAAGCCGGCGAGCATATTGCAGTGATGGGCGGAACTGCGGTGCAGGAGTCTGGACCACACCTTCACATCGACCTTGAGACACCCGATAAAATTCGCATCGATCCCGCGCCGTACATCGGTTTGCCCCCATCCGCGATATCCGAGTTTGCACCCAAAAGAAGCAAGAAAAAGTCCGCTTCAAAAAAGAGCAAATCGAAGGCAAAATCATCTAAATCAAGCAAAACTAGCTCAAAATCTAAAAAAACAACGCGTAAAAAACGCGTTAAAGTCACAGCGCGAAAAAGCTACGAAAGTAAAAACCCGTCAACCGATGTTCCCGAAACACGCGAGCTAGAGCGCAAAACTTCACCCAAAAAGGGTTCCAAGGTGAAGTGAACCCACAACAGAGTGTTTTTGCTGTAGGGGGCAGCTTTCAAACCTGCCCCTGATTCAGGCAAAAGAAGTCAGATAATATTACCAGGAGTAGCGCTAGAAAAGTCAGGCAGGACTTAAAATATAGAAGAGAGTGTTTTTGCTGTAGGGGGCTGCTTTCAAACCTGCCCCTGATTCAGGCAAAAGCAGTCAGATAATATTACCAGGAGTAGCGCTAGAAAAGTCAGGCAGGACTTAAAATATGAGACCTGTGCACGGCTAGAAATAACGAATTTAATTTTACAAACTCGATACATTTTTAAACAAAATGAGATATTTTGTGAGGCAGATAGATGGAGGAAAAGAGTGTGTGAGTACCCGAGGAGGCCTCGCGATTTACTGCGAGGAGTCAGCAGAGGTCATAGTACTGGCAGCAATCCCAGGAAGGACTGAACCTTTTGCATGTGTGAAGATGATGAAAGTTACCAAAGGCGAGACCAAAGAAGGCACAAAACGCGAAGCAGATTGCGGCTGCTGTCAGAGGAGAAGTGCGGAACACGGGAAGTATGACAGAGCGCCTATTGACCAGCGGATGACTGAACTTGACGACACGAATGCACCTATAACCGAAGGCTTAATGGAGAAGATTGCAGACAGAGACAATCTGAACACGGCTTACAAGCATGT
This sequence comes from Bradymonadales bacterium, assembly GCA_041656175.1. Lineage (GTDB taxonomy): Bacteria > Myxococcota_A > Bradymonadia > UBA4248 > UBA4248 > JBBAEA01. The sequence goes on from JBBAEA010000121.1 coordinate 8,900, forward strand.
GAAAAGGAACAAAGGCTCTGGGGGCGTGGACAAGATAGAGATGGCGCAACTACTGCCATACCTAAAAGAGCACGCTCCAGAAATCCGTCAAAGCCTTATGGACGGTACATACCGTCCGTCCCCAGTCCTAGGGGTTGAAATCCCGAAGGAAAATGGGGATAAGCGCAGACTCGGGATACCGACACTGCGAGACCGAGTGATTCAGCAAGCAATCATGCAACAACTCACGGAGATATACGAACCGCAGTTCGCAGATGCGAGCTTCGGCTTTAGACCTAACAGAAGTTGCCATGACGCACTGAAAAAGAGCCAAGAATACCTCAACCAAGGCTACGTGTGGACTGTGGACATGGACTTGGAAAAGTTCTTCGACACGGTAAACCAGAGTAAACTGGTGGAAGTCCTCTCAAGGAGCATCAAAGACGGCAGAGTAATATCACTCATCCATCGCTTCATGAGAGCAGGCGCAATATGGTGGGGCAAGTATGAGGAGACCAAACAGGGCGTACCGCAAGGTGGCCCTTTAAGCCCTTTACTAGCCAACATCCTATTAAACGAACTCGACCATGAACTTGAGGCCAGAGGCCACAGGTTTGTTCGCTATGCAGATGACATGATAATCTTCTGTAAGAGCAAGGCGAGTGCAGTGCAGGCCCTGGAACACATCACCCCGTTTATAGAGAGGAAACTGTTCCTCAAAGTGAACAGGGTGAAGACCGTGGTAGCTTACGCCAGCAAGATAAAATTCCTAGGCTATAGTTTTTATAAGACCAAACAAGGTTTCCGCTTCAGGGTACATCAAAAATCCCAAGCAAAACTGCGCGAGAAGCTTAAAGAACTAACCAGCCGCAGGAGGATAACGACACTGGATGAGTGGATGCGAAGGCTTAAACTCACCATCATTGGATGGGTAAACTACTACAAACTCGCCGACATGCGGACATTCCTACAAGAGACAGATAAGTGGCTCAGACGGAGAATTCGCATGGTATTCTGGAAAAGATGGAAGCGGATTGGCGCAAGGTACAACAACCTAAGGCGACTTGGCATCTCCGAGGACGATGCAAAGAAGCAGGCCAACACGCGCAAAGGGTTATGGCGAACAGCCAACAGCCCCATTTTGAAATGCGCCCTGAATAACGACAAGTTAGAAAGGGTAGGTTTCACATATCTTTCAAAGCGCTACAGCGTTATAAGTACATTGTAAAGGGAACCGCCGTATACGGAACCGTACGTACGGTGGTGTGGGAGGACGGCTACTCAAATAATGGGTAGCCTCCTACCCGAT
>JBBAEA010000122.1:0-10154 GCA_041656175.1 Bradymonadales bacterium
CAACGATAAGAGGACAACTGGATATTTTGCACCCTGGATGGGATGGCGTTAGGAATGAGTAGGTAAACGTGAGTTTACACAAAGAACTTGACACTCCCTATTAACCACGAAAAACACGAAAACACACGAAAAATTCTTTTTTATTCTTATAGAACCAGCTTGATTCGATAAAATCTTACTTGCCTTTCATGTCTTAGAATTTTGAACCACGAAAAACACGAAAACACACGAAAAAGTTTTTCGTTTTTAAATGCTTTTACAAGATTAAAGTATACCTTAGTATTTACATACCTAGCTTGATTCGTTAAAAGCTTTTCGAGCCTTTCGTGTTTTTCGTGGTAAAAAAGCTTTCGTGTTTTTCGTGGCAAAAATTCTTTTCGTGGTAAAACGCGATTAATTTGCTTGTAACTCTCGATATTTGCCTTCGAGTTTAACCTCGATGCGCGCCATGGGGTAGCTAAGGCTTCCAGCGCTTGGCCACTGTGAAACGACGTAGCCGTGATCTTTGATTTGCAGTTCTAGGCCAACGCTTTGTGCTTTTTCGATAGCGGCGTAAGCGGTGAGTCCGTGTAGGTCGGGTACGCGTACGCGTCCTTCGGGAGCTTGTTCGGGAATTTGCGCTACACTGTCGTTATGGGCAATAGGTGCTTTGTAAAAGCTGAGTAAGGAGTCAAAGGGGTTGAGTGCGCCGCTATAGACGTCTTTGGGGAAAACACCGCGGTAGGGTAGAACTTGGCTTGCGATTTCTGCGAATGCGGGCGCGGCGACGGTGCCACCGAAATAAGCTTTGCGCGGTTCATCGAACTGTACAACGATCACGATGTCGGGCTCATCAATGGGCGCGATTCCTACGAAGTTTGCCATGTACTTGTTGGAATAGGCTTTCGTTCTGGGATCGACTTTTTGCGCTGTACCCGTTTTTCCGCCGACTCTGTATCCTCCAACCCAAGCTCTCAGCCCTGTGCCCTCGGTAACGACGCTTTCTAAGGCTTGGCGCGTGATTTTGGCGGCTTTCTCGCTAATCACGCGTCTTCTCATAACGGCTTCACCGCTTTGAATAATTTGACCGTTGTGATCGCGAATTTCCTTAATCATGTATGGTGTGGGAAGTTCGCCGCCGTTAGCGATGGCGCTGGTGGCGACGGCGAGTTGTAGGGGGCTAGTACTGATGCCGTGGCCAAAAGCGATGTTAGCAAACGTGATTTCTGCCCATTTATCGGGTTTCCACAGTATTCCTGCGGATTCTCCAGCAATCTTGATTCCGGTTCTGGCACCAAAGCCAAAATCCTTAAGATACGCGTAGAACTTATCGCGACCTAGACGTTGCGCAAGTTTGTAGGCGCCGATGTTTGAAGAGTATGTAATGACCTTTTCCGCGCTTAGCTCAGGAATGGTGTGTGTATCAGTGATAGTGTGCATGCCAATTTTGAGCTTCCCGCGCTCTTGGTTTATGGCTTCGCTCGCCTTCACGCCAGCGCCATCAACAGCGGCGGCGTAAGTAAAGATTTTCATAGTGCTTCCAGGTTCGTAGGTGTCAAGCACCGCTCGGTTACGCATTAAATCTTTGTGGTAGTTCTTAAAAAGATTAGGATTAAAGCGGGGGTATGACGCCATAGCGAGTATTTCTCCCGTTTTGGGATCCATAACGATGGCGGTTCCCGCCTTTGCCGCGTGCTCTTTGGCGTAGCGCTCAAGTGCCGTTTCACAGACCTTTTGTATATATTGGTCTATGGTCAGAATAATAGAGCTACCTTCAAGCGTGTTCAGCCTCGGAGTTTCGTTCGTCATAATAACTCGCCCGCGCGCATCACGTGTGCCTTTGAGTTGAAGAACGCCGCCGCGAAGAACACTGTCGTAGGCAGCTTCAAGCCCTTCTAGCCCTACGTTGTCTAGTCCCACAAAACCGAGGATTTGGCCTGCGAGCTCTTGGTTTGGGTAATAGCGTTTGCTTTCGCGTTTAAAGCCTATGCCAGGTATTTTAAGCGACTTTAGCTCAGCGACTTTGTCGGGGCTAGTTTTACGAACTAACCAAACGAAGTTCGCTTTAGATTGAAGTTTTTTGAACAGCTCTTCACTGCTTAAGCCGAGTACGGGGGCTAACTTTTCGGCAACAGCCGCCTTGTCTTTTATTTGTTTTGGGTGTGCATAAACCGAGGGGGTTTCAACGCTAACGGCGAGTTCGTAGCCTTGCCTGTCGTAGATATAACCGCGGTGCCCATCAAGTTCGTTCTCTCCGCCAGCGCCAAGAGTGACTCTGCCAGTACTTTGTTTCTGAGCGCGTTTGCTGAGGTGATCCTCTTGAGTTTGTAGGTGGTAGAGTCTTGCGCCCACAGCAACAAATAACAACATTAAGAGAACTCCGACAAAAATTAATCTAAACTTTTGCCACTTTTCACGACGTGCCGCTTCCGCAACATCATCCTTGATCTTCGCCTTCATTATAATTGCTCTCCTCGCGCGGGTTCTTGCATGATTTTGCGAATTTTATCCAAGCCATCACTACGTCCCACATGGGGCTGCACAGGCTCGCTGCTGCTTTCGCCGTAGCGATATATGATTTGTTCTGGCTTCAAAACCGCCATTCCCATATTTTGCTTCGCCAGCGGTTCCAAGCGCTCGCGGCTGCTCAAAATGCGAAGCTCAATGCGAAGTTTTCGCTGTTCTTCTAGCAGCGCTTCGCGCTCGCTGACTGCGGACGACAGGGCGTAACCGTGGTTGAGCACTTGGTGTTTGTAGTAAACTTGCGCCAGTAACAAAGCTACAATGACGAGAGTGGCAAAAACCGCCATCCACAAGCGCCCGGAGCGCTTGCGAGTCCCTGCAATGTTCATGAGTGCACTTGTGAACGACATGCTGCGTTCTGCGACGATTGGCGAATGTTCTTCGGATAAAACGTCGTCTAATGCATCATCTATGTGTAGATCGTCGTATCTTTCTATATTTTTCATGCTCCCCACCAAGACAAAATACGCCCTTGAGGCTAGTTAAATTGTAGGCATGAAAGAGCTTTGGAGCAAAATTAGGAGGTTGCTAAAGACGATGTGGCGATGTTTGGTGAGATAAGGTTTTTTTGCGTAACGCAAGAGCTATGAGCGCTGAGCAAGCGAAAAGCCCACGATTGGCTCCAATGAAACGAGGCTTAAAACGAAAGCTAAATGCATCGGAGTTTTCCTAGCGATCTGCGAGCAAACAATTAGATATTACGGACAAAAAAGATACGCAAAGTATGCAAGAAAAAATAAGCACTTGTCTTTGGCTGTTCGGCGTTTATTGTCTTTGGCGTTGCACGATGGCTGCTTCTTGGGGCAGCGAAGTTTGCTTTGACAACGAATTTTGGAGGTGATTATGGCATTGAGACCGCTCAATGTGCACATTTTAGCGCAACGTATCGAAGAAGAAACAGTGAGTAAGGGTGGCATCATCATTCCTGACGCGGCTAAAGAAAAACCCGCTCGCGCTCGGGTTGTTGCCGTAGGCAGCGGAAAACTCAACAAAAATGGTACTCGCCAGCCCATCGATATCAAAAAAGATGAGCTTGTGCTTTTCGGCAAATACGCAGGCACCGAGGTGAAACTAGGGCTAGTGGATTACATTATCTTGCGCGAAGATGATATCTTAGCCGTTATCGAGGATGATAAGTAGCGCCCATTGTTTCAGAAACTGAGCTGCAAACAATTTCGCTGAGAGCATTGCACGAATGATAGTAGCGAATTTTATTTCGCAAAACGTCGCGATTTTATGAGAAAGCTGTATTAAAGTTTGGGACTTAACGCTGTTCTCAAACAAGTAACATGAAAATAGGGATATAACCCATAATTTTGGAGCAAAGAATGGCAAAGGAAATTATTTTTAAGGAAGATGCACGCAAAATGCTTTTAGAAGGCGTATCGGCGCTAGCTAAAACCGTCAAAACCACCTTAGGACCTAAGGGAAGAAACGTTGTAATCGAAAAATCCTACGGTGCCCCCAAAGTCACCAAGGACGGCGTTAGCGTTGCCAAAGAGGTTGAACTCAAGGACGTGTCGCATAATCTCGGTGCCCAGTTGGTGCGCGAAGTCGCTAGCAAAACCGCCGATGTTGCTGGTGATGGCACGACGACGGCTACCGTTTTGGCCGAAGCCATCTATCGTGAAGGCGTACGCTACGTCACCGCTGGCCACAATCCCATGGCGCTAAAACGCGGCATTGATACTGCCGTGGACGCCGTAGTCGCACATATCGAAAAGAACGCCAAACAAAGCCGCGACGACAAAGAAATTCGCCAAGTTGCTACGATTTCCGCTAACGGCGACACGGTTATTGGAGATCTCATCAGCGAAGCTATGAGCAAGGTTGGTAACGAAGGCGTTATTACCGTCGAAGAAGCCAAAGGCATGGAAACAGTGCTTGAAGTTGTCGAAGGCATGGAATTCGATCGCGGCTACCTATCTCCTTATTTTATTACCGATTCCGAGCGCATGACCTGCGTTTTAGACGACCCATATCTGCTTTTGGTCGAAAAAAAGGTCAGCGTCATGAAGGATCTCTTACCGCTTTTGGAGGAAATTCTACGCACAGGTAAACCCCTACTCATCATCGCCGAAGACGTCGATGGCGAAGCCCTTACCACCCTCGTTGTCAATAGGCTGCGCGGCACGCTTAAAGTTGCAGCGGTCAAGGCACCAGGCTTTGGCGATCGCCGAAAAGAAATGCTCCAAGACATTGCTATTCTCACTGGCGGCACCGTCATCAGCGAAGACCTCGGCATGAAACTCGACGCCACCACACTCGCCAGCTGCGGCGTCGCTCGACAGGTCACCATTAGCAAAGACTCGACCATCATCGTTGACGGTCGCGGAGACGCTAACGCCATCGCGGAACGCGTCGCCCAAATCCGAAAACAAGAGGAAGATGCCAAGAGCGACTACGATAAAGAAAAACTTAAGGAACGCTTGGCCAAACTCTCTGGCGGCGTCGCCGTTCTCAAGATTGGTGCAGCCACCGAAACCGAAATGAAGGAGCGCAAAGACCGCGTTGACGACGCCTTGCACGCCACGCGCGCAGCCTTCCAAGAAGGCATTGTCCCAGGGGGAGGAACTGTTTATTTACGCGCGCTTAGCGCCCTAAACACCCTCGAACTCGACCAAGACCAACAATTTGGCGTCAACATCCTCAAGCGTGCCCTCGAAGAGCCCGCTCGCCAAATCGCCCAAAACGCTGGCGTCGACCCCTCTGTGGTAGTCGCAAAAATCCTCGAAAATGACAACTACAACTACGGTTACAACGCCGCATCCGACGTCTACACCGACCTTGTAGCCGACGGAATCCTAGACCCCGCCAAGGTTTCCCGCGTGGCACTCCAAAACGCCGCCTCCGTCGCAGGGCTGCTACTCACCACCGAGGCCATCATCGTCGAAAAACAAGACAAAGACTCCGACGATTAACCCCTCTCTTCACGCGGTGGGGGGGGCTTCTCGCCGCCCCCCTCGCGCAAGCTTCCCTCAAAATACACTAAAAGCCGCAATACGCCGTGCAAAGTTTCGCCTGTTCGGCGAACCTTCGCACAGCGTGCGGCTTTAACTGTATTTATCGGGTGATCTTGCGCTACCCCCCCCCCTAATCGTGGGCAAAGCTTCGAAAACCCTGCCCCGTAAAGAAGCTAAAAATAAGAAGCAAGGCCAGTTTCTAGTAATTGGCGAGTCATGCGAAACACCTTGTCCGCTGTGATGGGGTATGCTGCGTGTTCTCGTCCTAAGCGCTGTAGAATATTCGGTAGCTGTCGGGCTTCGAGTATGTCTTGTACGAGTAAAACAGCTATTTCGTGTAGTTTATGCAGATCTCGCTCGTCAGTGATAGAGAAAGCGAGTAAGGGTGGCAGTAAGCTTCCGAGTTTATCTTCACCGCCACGAAGTTTTGGCAAGATTTTTCCTGCCATGACGAAATCGCCGCATTGCTCCCAGTTTCCTTGAGCTTGCGCGATATAGTCGAGTATTTCGCGTACGCTTCGGTAGCCGAAATGAAGATTCTCAGGGCGGAGTATGCGGTGTAGCAGGTTAATGGCCTCGCGCGCGTCGCTGTATCCCTCCCAGTTACTGCAAACGGCGTCGTAGTTCATGTCGTTAAACTCCATAACGAAGGCGCGGTCGAGAACTTTGGGCGAAAACGAGTAGGTGGTTTCATCGACGTTTACGGTGCCAATGATGGTGAGGTTTGGCGTAAAGGAAATTTGCGGGGGAATGACGCGGTGCCAGTCGGCGCCGTGTATGACGTCTTCAAGATCGACGGGCATTTTCTTGAGCATCATGCCCGCGGATCCAAGGGATAAGTAGTGATAGGCTACCGCCCAACTGCGATCCATGCGTCCAACGTAGAGCTGTTCATGGGAGCTTGTTTCTTGGCCAAGTTCGCTTTGGGGGGCGCTTACCGTCCACAGCGGGCGGTTAAACGGATGGATGGGGGCGAGTTCACCGAGTTTGATGAAGTCGCCTTCGATGGTGGTGGGGCATTCCATAAGACTGAGTATGTCAGCCAAATAATATTCGACGCGAGCCAGGTTTAACTCATCCAAAATAATGAAATGTCGCGGTGCCGCCGAACCATATGCCAAAAACTCGAGGTACGCATGCATCGCCACCGTCGTCGCCGCCGTGGGATAATAGAGACCCGTTAGCGGATTGTAGTATCCCCAAATCTTTTGGGGGTCCGTCCAATCTGGTTTTACGGGCAAAAATGCGATGCGATTTTTAATCACCGCTTCAAGCCCCGAGCTTTTGTATTCGCCCTTTTCCAGTAGGTGTTCCAGATCGTGTATATCGACAAATTCGTTACCGTCTTCACCTATGATCTCGGGGACGACGCCGTTTTTTTGCAACGTCGCTTTGTAGCCTTGGGCGCTGTTAAGACCCGCGTAGGGAACGCCCAAAAACCGTGAGTTTTCGAGCATTCCAGCTGCTAAGCCTGCGGCAATTTTACGTGCTATCTGGGTTTTACCAGAGCCCGAAATGCCAGCGAGCAACAAAAAAGGTTTAGTCGCTAGCGCCGTTACCATTGATTGTAAGACTCCACGTCGCTCTCTGATCATCACATGCCTTATGTTTGGTTAAAGTTTAATTTTGGCTCATTTTATTCGTTTTTGCAAGTTCACTTGCTCAAGGCTAGTCCTGCGTGAAGCAAGATATAGCTTTGCGCGTACTTTGACAAAGAATTTGCAGTGAGGATATAGCTGGCAGCACAAATCGCAGTCGAAATAGAGAACAAACGCAAAGCCAAGCGTAGTGTGCAGCTACCAAAAGAGCTTAGAGAAAAACAACGAAAGTCAGGCGAGTTTTCAAAATAAAGTCAATAAAATCAATGCTCTACACACAAAACGGGTTCTAAGGGCGATAGCCCTTAGACGGGGTTTGGGGCGGTAGCCCCAATAAATCAGAGCTTCCCTAGGGTGAAAAGCTATAAAGCCATAAAATATATGCAACAGTTTTTATAAACACAGCATAAAGAGAGTGGGATTGTACCTAAGCTTTGGAGTGTGTTGGGATGAGTTTAGCAAAACTAGCCTTTGGCTTTGAGGCGGCGGCGCGTAAGCGTTTAGCGCCAGTGCTCACACCGTGGTTCTTGGCACTACCGTGTTTCATGTCGGGGATCTTGTGCTCGTCGTGGCTAGAGCAGCGAAAGGCGATTAGCCTGAATTTATTCGCTGAGTTCTCAAGTTTTTCTTGGCTTTTCTTGAGTATTTTGGCGAGCATTTTAGGGATGTTTTTGAGCAGACGGAGTCGTCGCGGGGTAATTTACTGGCTGCTCTCCTGGTCTTTGTTGTGGCATGGTTTTGGCTTGTATTTTGCATGTGATCGCAGTCGAGCGGTTCCCGATAACAACGCGGAGATATGGGGGATTGTAGAGGTATCTGGCATTGTGAACCCAAGCCCGTCTGGGCGCGCTGTGGATGTAAAGCTTTTGGCATGGTCTGCGAACGGGCGAGTTATTAGCGATGGGCGCATGTCTCGCTTGTGGCTGGAGGATGATGAAAGGCCAGTGTGGGGGCATAAGTACTATGTAAAATTAAAGTACGAGTTACTCGAGGGAGCAGAGATCGAGGGCGCCTATGACCCTCGCCAAAGCATGCGCTCTAAAGGCTATCACTTTTCACTCAAAAAGCGCGGAAGACTTTATGCTCTAGAATACGACGCGGGGCTAAAAGATAAGTTTTTGGCTAATTTAAGCATGGCGCGGGAAGCTGCCTATACAAGTTTAATGCAGTCTTCTCCTTATGGGATGCAAGCCGCGCTGGCTCTTGGAGTTGGTGCGAGTGTGGAGGGGGCTACGCGTGAACAATTTGCGAGGCTAGGGCTAGCGCATATTTTAGCGGTTAGCGGTTTTCATTTTAGTATCTTGGCTGCGGTGATTTTGTGGCTACTCAGCAAAATTTTGTCCCGGATTCCGTGGGTCTTACGCCGTTATAGCAAGCAGCGAGTAAGCGCTGTGCTGGCGTTGCCTTTGCTCTTACTGTATTTGTTATATGTGGGAGCGCCGATTCCTGCGCAGCGCGCATATATAATGATGTCTGCCTGTAGCTTTGCTACCGTTTTTTGGCGCAAGTACGAGACCATGCGCAGCATGACTTTAGCGGGTTTTGTGATCTTGCTACGCGAGCCATATGCGATGTTTTCGCTTAGTTTTTGCTTGAGTTTTATCGCGGTTTTTGGCCTCTTTTGGACTCTGCAACACTACGATAAAGCGCTTCGATTATTGCTTTCACAGCGTTTTGGCGAGGATACTGGGGTTTATAAGTGCTTATACTACGTCGCTAGCGTTATCATCGTGTCTTTGGGCGCTAGTGTAGCTTCGGCACCGCTCTTAGTATATTATTTTGGGCAAATTCCCCTAAGTGGCACAATTTGTAACTTGTGGGTTCTTCCCTTTGTATCGTTTATTTTGCTGCCCTTAGCTTTTGTTTGTGCGCTTCTAGCGCCTTTTGCCCCTAGTGCGAGTTATTATCTTGGCTTAGTGGCCAAAAAAGCCGAGCAGCTACTCGTGTATATCGTTGATATTTCAGATGCATATTTGCCCGCATCGCATCTTCGCGTTTTTGCATGGTGGCCGATTATTTTGTCATTAACGCTCTTTGCGTCATTTTGTTTTATGCCGTATTTGCGCAAAAAACTTCGTCTGCGGCTTTGTAGTTTCGCCTTTATGGCGTCGGTCGTTTTTATAATTTGGGGGGCGAATACGCAGTCAATGCCGAGCGAGCTTTTACGCGTTAGCAGTATTTCGGTGGGACAGGCCGATGCGACATTGATCGAACTACCCGATGGAAGAATTATTTTAGTCGACGCGGGTTCGCCTTTGGGACAGCGGCAAAATACGGCAAAAACGCGCATAGTCCCCTACTTGTCGCGACTTCGCATAAAATACATTGATACCGTGTATTTAACGCATCCAGACTATGATCATTACGCCGCACTTGCAGATATTATGGATAAAATTAAGATCGGCGAAATTATATACAATGGTGTTCATAGCAATGAACAAGCATATTTAGAGCTTTTAGCCAAAGCGAAAAAAGCGGGAGTGCCTATGAAAGCCGTGCAGGGAGAGGCTGCTGTACAGCAATATGCTGGGTTAGAAATACAACGGTTATGGCCGCCAGATTCACCATTAGATCCTGAAAAATACAACAGAAATGAGCAAAGCATTGTTTTATCTTTGTCGTACGGCGGTTTTCGCATGTTGTTGATGGGCGATGCAGGCATTCAGGTTGAAGAAGAATTATTGTGCGCAGAGCCGTTAAGAAGCCCCATTTCTGTGCTTAAGGCGGGGCACCATGGCTCAGCTAGTGCTAGTGGAGAAGATTTTATTCGTGCCACTCGACCTCATTATGTTCTTTACTCCGTCGGAAAGAATAATCGCTACCGCTTACCCCATAAGCGAGTTTTACAGCGTTCGCGGGAATATGCTGCCAAAGTGTATCGCCACGACGAGCACGCTTCGGTGCGATTTACGACGGATGGAGAAAAACTACTCATCGAGACGATGCGTTGAAATGAATGCACGCGCTTTTCTCATTTTTGTATTTAGGGAAACTCTGATTAATGTAAAAGCAGAGAGCTTTGCACGGGGGGGGGGAAACCCTTTTCTTTGTGCCAAAGAAAAGATGTTTCCCCCCGTACCCCCCCCCCCTT
>JBBAEA010000123.1:0-10096 GCA_041656175.1 Bradymonadales bacterium
TGCTCCTGCAAAATAGACACGATCAACTCAAACACATCCGTCTGCTCTGGATTGATATCCAAAACCTCGTTAAAGAGCTGCACCGCGCGACGCGTGTCGTTGAGTTTATCCTTATATATAGACGCCGATTTGATTAAATACTTGCTCTTTTCCTCGGCATCCTGCGCGTACAAAGTCAGCGAATGCAACGAGTTTAGCGCGCGTTCCCAGTCTTCATTCTTTTCGGCCAAAATCAATATACGCCCATGCGCGGCCACCGACTCCATGCACTCCAACAGCGCCTGCTCATAAGCCGATAACGCACGAGCCTCATCGTCGTTTTGCAGATGGTCATCACCAATGCTCACCAAAACCGCCGCACGACTCTCTGGGATGCTAAGCGTGGTCAACAACTTCTCACGCGCTTGCGTGATGGCTTCTGCGTTGCCCGAAGCCTCCGAAACGCTCAGCAAAGCGTTGATCAATTCCGTGTCCGAAGGTCGCACCTCAAAAGCCTTCTCATAGGCCAAGCGCGCGTCCTCCATGTTCCCATTCGCCTGGTGATGGTCGCCAATAACCTTGTAGAGCTGCGCGACAGTCTGCGTTTTCAAGCGGTAGCGGTGAAAAACCAAGAGCTCCAACAAAATATGCAGCTCCAAATCCTCGACTGGCTTCTTAAACTCGACGTCCGCCAGTATCTCCAAAACATCCTTGTCGCGCAAATCGTAGCCGTAAGCCTGCTCATAGGCCATCAACGACTCCTGCGCCTTGCCCAACTCCGCGTACATCGCCCCTAGCGTCCGGTACACAAACAAATTCTCCCCGGCGCCACGCGTCCGGTCGTCCTCGCGCAAAAAGGGCAAGAGCATGTTTTGCAGACGCACCATATCGCCCGCCTCCAACGCCACACGCGCCTGACGCTGCACCTCGGAAAAATCGACCTGTTCAAAAGACCGGCTCTGCATCGCACACTCCTTGCTTTTCGTTCATCATCACTGCGCCAAATCCCAAGCGACAATCGCCTGTATTCACGCCACAGTCACAACATTCTACCCCATTATCCAACTTGCGTCTAGCTCTGCTCAGTGAAATATTTCCTAAATCGTTTGACGAAATACCGCTCTTTTTTTTGGCTGGAGGGCTCCGCCCCCCTACGCGCAAGCTTCCCTCAAAATACCATAAAAGCCGCAATACGCAGTGCAAAGTTTCGCCTAATCGTCGAACCTTCGCACTGCGTGCGGCTTTAATGGTATTTATCGGGTGATCTTGCGCTACCCCCCGAAAAACAAGATGATGCGCCCTTTTCAGCGAATGAATGCTTCTCTCAATGACTAGCGCGAAAAAGCTCTAAAAATTGCTCTAAACTCAGGTTCTCGGCGCGGATATGGGGATCAAAGCCTAGGGTTTCAAAGCGCTTTTGCCATTGCGCTTTGTTAACGCCTTTAAAACCGTTAAGCGAATTGGCCAGCGTTTTTCGACGTTGACCAAAGGCTGCGTGGACAAGCGAGCGAAAAGACGCTTCAAGTGCAGGCTCGAGTAAGCGCACTCTGGGCGTAAATCGGAGTACTAAACTGTGTACCTTGGGGGCAGGCTTAAAGGCGCTGGGCTCGACCTCGATGACGCTCTCAATATCGTGGTAGTATTGCCCCAAAACAGACAGAATGCCGTAGGCTTTAGTGGAAGGTTTTGCCATAAAACGCTGACCCACTTCGCGCTGAAACATAAGAACCATGCCTAAAAATGGCAGTTCTTCGTCGATCATACGAAAATATATCTGCGTCGAAACGTTATAGGGTAGGTTAGAGACGAGTACTACGCGCTGGTCGGCACTGAAATGGAGTGCCGCTATTTCGTCGTGTAAGGCATCGGCATGCGTAAGACTAAACTGAGGCGTTTGCGCGAAAACTCGCCGCAAATAAGTGCTGCAATGATCATCCTTCTCTATGCAATGACAAGGGAGACCCGTTTTGAGAAGCGCCAAAGTCAATGCCCCCGCCCCTGGACCAATTTCGATAAAGCGCAAAGGCTCAAAATCCTTGGCCGCATCACATATCTTCTCGCAAATAGAGTCGTCGAGTAGAAAGTTTTGGCCAAGACTGCGTTTATGAACTCGTCGAAAACCCTCCACTAGGGAGCGCGATGTCATGATGTCAAGTGCGGTTATGGACATAATGCGGCTTTGTTGCGATAGGGGCAGAATCTAGACTTGACCCAATTTACACGACCTAACAGTGAGAATATGGAAGAGGGCATGGCACTTAGCTCAAAAAAACACCTTGCGTTTGCTGCTATAACCTGTGTGACGCAAGGCGTTGGGGGGTAGCGCAAGATCACCGCGCAAAAGACGCAATGAACGCATTTTGTGCGATGGTTCGACGATTAGTCGAAACATCGCACAAAATAAAGCGGTCATTAGCGGATTTTGCAAGGAAGCTTGCGCGTAGGGGGGCTTATGAGCCCCCCCAGCCAAAAAATGAGCAAACTTAGGCGAAATCGCTCTGTTTAAGCGTTGCGTCGTCGACGTAAAAGGGTGAGAGCGAGTAGGGCGCCGGCGAGTAGAAGTAGGGCGTTAGTGCTGCTGCTGTGGTTTAGGGCGCTCATGGAGCAGCTGCTGGTGACTTTGCTGGGGATGCGGTGCTGGGTGAGGTCTTGGGAGGCGACTTGGACTTCGACGGCGTCTTCGGCTTTTTGACCCAAAAGGTTGATGCTATAAACGCCTGATTCGACTTCGCCTTCCCAGGGGCAGACGTACTCGTTGCTGATGCCATCTTGAGTGGTCAAGACGAATTTGCTTGCGCCTTTGGGGCAGAGAACGCGCAAGGTGCCGACGTTTTTCTGGGATTTGAGTTCAGGGATGTTCAAGATGGCTTCGCCGCTTCCTGGGGTGACGTTGAGTGAGCCTTTATAATCGAAATAGCCTTCTTTTTTGGCCAAAACTGCGTAGCTACCGGGCATGATTTTGCTGTAAACGGGGCAGTCTAGCTCTGCGTTTGCATAGCCTGTGATGCTAAGTTTTGTACCCGCACTACGACACTCAACCGTAAGATCTACGGCGTCGGGGCAAGTTTCTTGCACAGTTTTAAAATGTCTTTTGAGTTGTTTTTTTATTTCTCTATCGTCGATGGTACTTTCGCGTTCACTGAGACGTTCGAAATGCAGATAGGCCAAGTGGCACGCCCCAGCGTTTTGGTAGACACGCGCGAGGCTATACTCTGTGTAGTAGTCGTCGTTGCAGATCTCCATAGCCTTGCTAAGAATCGCGATGGCGGAGTCGGGGTCGCTTTGGGCGGCTTCGACGCCCTTACCCGTCATTTCGTAAAAGCGCATCTGCTCATCCTCTGACAAAGACGCGCATGGCTTGTCTGGCACCCTCGCCGAGATGTTCGTGTAAGCTAATAGTGTTATGCAGACGATTAATAGCGTTGAAATGACGTGTCGTTTATTCATATCCTCTCCGGTATGCGATTTTACTCAAGCCCCCATAAGCCCTACACCAATTCTATCCCCCAAAAAACCCAAACATTATGTACAACATTTTGTTATCAATTGTCAAGAGCTGGACAGTAGGGGCAGGTTTCAAACCTGTCCTCGGTTTATGCTGTAGGGGTAGGTTTAAAATGTAGGGGCAGGTTTAAAATGTAGGGGCAGGTTTCAAATGTAGGGGCAGGTTTCAAATATAGGGGCATGTTTCAAATGTAGGGGCAGGTTTCAAATGTAGGGGCAGGTTTCAAACCTGCCCTTGGTTTTTTGCTGTAGGGGTAGCTTTCAAATGTAGGGGCAGGTTTTCAAAATAAGGTCAATAAAATCAATGCTCTACACACAAAAAGAGCTTATAAGGGCGGTAGCCCCAATTAATCAGAGCATCCTTAAGATAAGCGTATACATAGCAGCGCTGCTTGCCGCTCGCTTGATGAGTTGGCGTGGTAGTGCTAAATTTGCGTTTATTCTGGAACGCGTTACGTGAATCCATGCGGTTACGTGAATCAATGCGCTAAAGATCTAAGTCGTAGACACGAGTTGTGAGGAGTTGAAGATGTTTAAAAAAAGCGCGCTTGTCGCATTAGTGTTCTTTACCTTGCTTATGAGTGCCTGTAAAAAAGACGCCGACAAGGCGAGCGAAGAGTCAAAGGCTGCTATTGAGCAAAATGCCAAAGATACTGGAGAAGCAGCAGCAGCTGCGGAGCAAGAGAGCGCACTCGCCTTGCCCGAAGAGAAGAAAAAAGCTGAAGTTGCCGACGCTATCGACGATAGCAAGGACGCGCCTGCAAAACTTGGCGATGCCGATAACAGCGATGTTGATGACAGCGATGATGCCGATGTTGATGACAGCGACGATGCCGATGCCGATGACGATGAAGCGCTCCATGCTCCAGCCGTTCATGAGGGCATTAAGATTACGCCAGATATCGGTAGTTTGATGCTGTATTACCCCTCGCTGGAAGAATACCAAGTTAACAGCGCCGAGGCGCTTGCTGCTTTACCCATCGATGCTGATGGCGTCATGCGAGGAAGTATTGTCATTCGCAATACCCAAGTGGTCGACGACGATTTGGCGGCTTTATTCACTAAGCTTAAAATCATTCGCGGGAACTTAGAAATTGTCAATAACAGCAATCTCACCGATCTCAAAGCCTTTGATAGGGTAGAAGCCATCGAAGGCTCACTCACCATTAAGGATAACAAAAAACTCGAAAAAATATGGTTCCACTCGCTGAGGCGCGTTGGCAGATGGATGCGCTCCGAAAGCCAGATCGAAATCGCCAATAATCCCGCCCTAACGACGGGTGGCATGTTTCTTTCGCTTGTTCGCGCCAACAGAGTGGTGTGGCGTCAAAAAGTGCCGCGCTTCTCAAAACCGCTCAACATTACAGGCGGCGTATCGCTACTTAACGCAGTCAGCGAAACTGAGCAATCCGCAAGTTGTAAAGTAGATGAGGACATGCTGGGGGGCAAGTGCGTAAAATGTTACGTGGGCGATATTACGCTCAAAAATGCAGAGGATACGCCTGATTTGGGCAATGCCAAGTGCATTGCAGGCAATGTCAGCATCAAGCGCAACGCTGAGCTCTCGGGCTTTGAGCAGATTGAAAGGATCTACGGAAAGCTTGAAATTGAGGCAGTATCTAGTCTCACAGATTTGCAAGGACTAGCAAAGCTACACTCCGTCGTTGGCGACGTCGAAATCAGACGAAACCCCGAACTTAGCTCGCTCTCTGGCCTCAATGAGCTCAGCATGATCGATGGCAGCCTTAGCATTGCCGAAAACCCAAAACTCGAATCTTTGGCAGGGCTTGAGGAGCTCTTCTTGGTTGGCTATGATTTACTTATCAGCAGAAACGCCAAACTCGCCAATCTCGACGGCTTGACTAGCTTGTCAGAGGTGGGGCATGACTTCAAAATCATTCGCAATATTGCCCTTAAAAACAGCGACGCACTCGCCGAACTCACCACCGTTGGCAATGCCTTTATGCTCAACATGAACGGCCAACTTCCCGCCCTCAATACGCCAAAGCTCAAGTCTGTTGGACACCTTGCTATCTTTGACAATAAGAGCCTCAAAAGCATTGCAACACTCAAAAACGTTACCATGACGGGCCATCTGCTCATCGCCTGGAATCGCTCGCTCGCTACGCTGGAGGGCTTGGATAATTTAGAGCACGTCGTAGGCAGGGTCATTATCTATAACAACGACGCATTGCGACATCTTAAGGCGCTCAATTCCATGGTGCGTCTCTTTGATATCGTAGAAGATTACCCCGAATCATTTAAGGAACTCTGCACTTTCGATAAATTTAGCCACAAAAATGGCTGCGAAGAACCCTTGCTCAAAGAAGCCACTGAAGGGGAAAATAACGAAGAGCTAGGACGCCTTGCAATGCAAATGCCATCCAGAGTGCTCATCATCATGAATCACCCCAATTTAAAAACGCTCAAAGGCTTTAACCCCAAACTTTATGTGGATAACCACTCGTTTACCCACATATTCGGCAACTCCCTCGCCGCCTGCGAGCTTTGTGCCGTCAAGCAATTTAGGGTCTTTGCCGGCTCACTGATCGAAGATGCCTGCTTTGTCGACGGCGAGTTTGATGAAAGCACCTGTAAATAAGGAGTCCTTTCGCAAAAAGCGTGATTCGTTTACAAATAATAGCCCCCGCACAGCGAATGCGCAATGTCGTCCATTCGACGTTCTTCAACGCTTTCTTTGGGTGGGGGAGCGCCCCCTACGCGCAAGCTTCGCTCAAAATCCAGCAATTCGCGCATAGTTTTGTGCGCCGTCTTCGCTAAACGCTCAGCCAGCGCACAAAACGCGCTCATGGCTGGATTTCTTCGCGTGATCTTGCGCTACCCCCCCCCGTCCTCAATCGCATTGTTCCGCTCCTTAACGAGGTTTTATGGCGCAAGCCATTGGATGGGGTTTGGGGGCGTAACGGCGCTGCGATATAGAGAAGTACTGGTTTTAGCTCGCGAAATCTCGTTTGCAGTGCGGCGAAAGTATGCTAAGTAAAGCAGCGTCAAGCTGGGGAGTTTGGGGAAATGGTGTTGGAGTGTGAAATGAAGGGATGGAATAGCGTTTTATTAGTATTTTGTGGAATTGGCGTGTTAATA
The DNA here is from genome assembly GCA_041656175.1 of Bradymonadales bacterium. GTDB lineage: Bacteria > Myxococcota_A > Bradymonadia > UBA4248 > UBA4248 > JBBAEA01. Next base: position 6,586 of record JBBAEA010000123.1, read on the forward strand.
GCGTTGGGTTGCCAAAATTCGACAAAAGAAATAATTTCGCATTATGAGAGCATGACAAAGCTTGCCACGCAAACGCAGGGCAGTTGTGTAGCCATGTCTGAGGCTCTGACGCAGTATTTGGAGCAAAACGGCGACGCGCTCAAGGCAAGTATGGCAAACGTATCTTCGAGCAAAGACGCGGAATCGCGTCAAATATACGTGGCGTCACAAAGTTTGGAGCAAGCTATGGCACCCTGTGAGGAGGACGCGTCGATACAAAAGTTTAAACTCGCTTTCGCAAAAATAGCCATTGAAGCTGCGTTAAAGAAGTAGGCACAAGTGCTACACTACCCACAAAAATTCGATGTCATCGTTCTGGGCGGAGGACATGCTGCTTGCGAGGCCGCGTGGGCGCTGGCGAAATTGCAAAAGCGTGTGCTTTTATTGACCTTGGGTATAGATTCGATTGCGCAGTTGAGCTGTAATCCCTCGATCGGCGGCATCGCTAAAGGACACTTGGCCAAGGAAATAGACGCGATGGGGGGAATAATGGCGCGGGTGGCCGACGCGAGTGCTATCCAGTATCGTACGCTTAACGCGAGCAAGGGACCTGCTGTGCAATCGACGCGAGTGCAATGCGATACGGCGCTCTACCATCAAGACATGCTTCAGCGACTCATGAAATGCGAGCGGATAAGCATAGTACAAGCTGAGGTCGAGGATATAGTCGTTAAAGGTGGGGAGTTTTCTGGTGTACGCGCCATAGGAGACGTCTTTTACGCTGGGCGTGCGTTGGTTATTTGTGCGGGAACGTTCTTGCGAGGGCTCTGTCATGTGGGTGCCTACCAGTTCGAGGCAGGGCGCGCAGGCGATAAGGCTTCTGTCAAGTTTGCACAAAGTTTGGAAGCGCTGGGTGTCGAATTCATGCGGCTAAAAACAGGAACACCAGCGCGTTTAGACGCTAAAACGCTGGACTGGAGCAAGTTTGAGATCCAAGAAGGCGACACCGAATTTAAGCGATTTAGCTTTTATGAAAACGCTCCACTGCTTCCGCAGCGCCCCTGCTACATCGCGCACACAACGCCGCAAACCCACGACATCATCAGTGCCGCCCGCGATCGCTCACCGATGTACAACGGAAGCATCCACGGAATAGGGGCGCGCTATTGCCCCTCGATCGAAGACAAAGTCGTGCGTTTTGCCGATAAGGATAGGCATCAAATATTTTTAGAACCCATGGGTTTAAGGACGCAGGAAATCTATCCTGCTGGCATTTCGACGTCGCTTCCCTTTGATGTACAATGTGAGTTCATCCACAGCATTCCAGGTTTTGAGCGTGCGCACATCATTCGCCCGGGCTACGCCGTCGAATACGACGCACTGGTATCGGGTCAGATCACGCATGCCCTTGCCCTGCGCGAGTTTCCCTCGATCTTTGTGGCTGGCCAAATTAACGCAACCAGCGGCTACGAAGAAGCCGCCGCGCAAGGTCTAATGGCGGGAATCAACGCGGCGCGTTACCTAGACAACGAAGCGCCCTTTATATTGAGACGCGACCAAGCCTACATTGCGGTTATGATCGATGATTTAGTGCTGCGTGGAGTCGATGAGCCGTACCGCATGTTCACGAGCCGCGCCGAGTTTAGACTCAGTTTGCGCGAAGATAATGCCGATGCGCGACTCTCCGAAATTGCCCATAAACTGGGATTGCTCAGCGATAGCGATTGGGAGCGCTATACAAAAAAAGTTGAACAGATAGGCGTACTTAATGCAAAATTAAACCGATATCGCGTAGCAGATCTACAAGATGATGCGCTAAGTGTCGAAGAAAAAGCGGCAATTCCGAGCTCTGGTCGTCTTATCAGTATACTAAAGCGTCCCGAAATTAACATGGAACTGCTCAAGAAAGCACAGCCTGACTTAGCGAAGTTCCCCAACGACGTCGCGCGTAGTGTAGAGATTCAAATCAAATTTGATGGCTACATCACCCGCGAAGCCCAACGCATCGCCGCTTTCCAAGCCCAAGAGGCTCGCCTGATCCCCGATGAGTTCGACTACACGAAGCTCAACGGCTTATCGACGGAACTCCTTGGCAAATTCATGAAGTATCGCCCGCGAAACTTTGCCGAAGCCTCGCGAATTCAGGGCGTAACACCAGCAGCACTCAACGCGTTGTGGATAGGCTTACGCTCATAACTCGGCGCTGCAAAACTCTCACTACGTTACTTTGCTGAAACTTTGCGCGGGCGAAAAGCCTGTTCCTCATTTCGATTCGTGCAAAGTTCTCCTACTTACTGCTTTTCGACAAAAACCGCTTCATCGTAGCGCAGCATCACGAGATCTTGCTGCCAATGCTTGTGCGCCGTGCTGGGAAGATCGAGTATATCCTCGATAAGGTAGCGAACGAAGTGGGCGCCAGCAGCATCCGTGAGAGGGTAGCCACCGCCAAAGCGTGGGTTTATCTCCATCACGCTGATTGCCTCGCTGTCGGGCTCGTAAAAAACTTGAGTACAAAGTGTGCCGTATGCTCCAGGCAAGCGCTCAGCTAATCGCTTGATCATACGCATTATTTTTTCGCTCTTAAGCGTTATTCCCTTCGAAACCTCGCCGTCTCTCACTTCTAAGCGCTGGCGCGGCACGACGCTCACGCAGTTGCCGCGACTGTCCACAAAAGCATCTACCGTTACTTCGACGCCGCGTCCAAGCGATTGCACGATAAGTTTGGGATCGCGGCACTGCGAAAGCTCCTCCAAGCTATCGATCCTGCGCGCGCCAATAGAGCGCGCTCCGTCGTAAGGTTTAACAAAAACCGGAAACTCCCAGCCATCGGGATCCTTAAGCGCCTCATCGATGTTAGCTTGCTTAAACGTCGGAAAATCGTTTTCGACAAACCAACGGTGGCTTAATCGCTTATCATTAGATAAGGCGATGCATTCAGGCGAGGAAACCATCACCGTGACACCGCGCTCTAAAAAGCGAGCGCGATTTTCGGCCAAAATCGGGAGTTCCGTGTCGATAGTCGGAATGATGCAGCGGATCTCGTGCGCATCGCAGAGATCTAGCAGCACGTCGATGAACTCTGGATCGCGAACTAAAGGCACTAGCGCCTTGTGCTTGGCCGCCTGAAAGGCTGGCGCCAGTGTTTGCGCGTCTGTAGCAAGTACTTTGCCGCCGAGTCCGAGTTCGCCCAAACTGCGTTCAATAATGTGCATCAGCGAAACGCGTCGCCCTGCACAAGAGAGCATAATATTAAAATTTTTCATGAAATGATTTAAACGAGAGCTTTGCACGGCTAGAAATTGTGAATTTAATTTTACAAATCCGATACAATTTTAAACAAAATGAGACATTTTGTAAAGAAATACAAGCTAAAAAATGCTAATAAAATAAGGCAGGGTGAAGATAGAATGACATTTTATTCGAAAAGTGCTTAAAAGAGTGCTTTCTTAGTGCCACAGCCGTCCAGGCTGTGGCCGCTTCGCGCGCGGCCTCAGCCGCGACCAATCGCTGACATCCATGTCGCGATTGAAGG
>JBBAEA010000124.1:0-10055 GCA_041656175.1 Bradymonadales bacterium
TTGAAGTGCGGGGGGTGATCTCCATGACAGGCTTTTAAGCCCAAGGGGGTAGAAACGCTCACCGCACTTCGTGCTATGCTAGCTAAACATAGCAATAGATTACTTACAAGGGGGTAGTGGCAAACCCACGCAAAGCGTGGGGTTGACACGTAGGGGGAGACTTCCCCCTCTATAAAAAAAACTTAAAAACAGCCAAATATACGATTTTGCGCTTGCCCTGAGCGTTGTTCCCACAAAAATAAAAATTTAGAGAGAATAGGCGCAACGAAAACCGCAGCTATAGTTCGTTTCTTCAGGATTTTTTTTGCCACGCGTAATACTTCGCAAATAGACGGAGCCATTGCTATAGCCGCCGCCACGTAGAACTCGCCCTTCTCCTTTTTCTGGGCCTTGTGGGTCTGTTTCGTTTTCGGAAGGGTAGATAGCGAACCAATCCTGCACCCACTCCCAGACGTTCCCGCTCAAGTCGTAGACCCCCTCGGGAGTTTTTCCGTTCTTAAAGGCGTTGACGGGGGACGTAGCAGTGTATTGTTCAGCGCAATAACTCACACTACAGTTGCACTTGGCAGTATCGGCGCTCCAAGGACTGTCCTTACAAAATTCTGTGTTGCAGTTCTGTGGGCAGTTGTTGCCCCAAGGAAAGAGAAAATTTTTCGTACCCTTGGCAGCTCGCTCCCACTCCGCTTCTGTGGGTAATCGCCCACCAGCCCACTCGCAGTAGCTCTTGGCCTGCTCCCAAAGCACCAAGTTGACAGGGTGGTCTTGTTTTTCGGCGTTGTCGTAAGTTGCATACGAGCCATTTTGTGGTTTTGTGCAGCGCCCAGCCGCTACGCACAAAGCATATGATGCGGCTGTTACGGGGTAGCGATCGATGTAGTAGGCGCTCAGAGTTATCGTACGTGTGGGCAACTCGCTGCTCCTATTCCAAGGGTCATCATCACTAATTTTGCCCATGATAAAGTTCGTCGTCTTCCCAGTGCTTGGTATGCGAACGCGATCTGGCGTGGCGCAAGTCTCCCCTGTCCAGCCGATTTTGCAAGTGCAGACCTTGGGTTGAGTGCATTCTCCGCCAAGGCAAGGTGGCTCGCATACCAGCGAGCTGCAATCGCTACCTCCCCAGCCTATTTCGCACTGGCAGCGGTTTGGGGCTACGCAGCTACCACCATTTTTGCATCCTTCAACGCAAACTGCTTCACATTTTCCTTCCATACACTGGTATCCAAGAGTACAGGCCTTCCCTTCGCCATCAGCTACACAACCACCGCAGTTGTTATTATGCGTGCTGGGATCGATACATTCATCCCCGCAAGCGATAGTTTTACCCACACATACGAGCTGGCGGCGGGCAGACTCCCTCTACGCCTTTGGTGTAATCGATAAAATCTTCTGTTTCGCATGAGATAGCTAAAGCAGCAATCAGAAGAAATAGCAGCTTTATCGTATGCAAACCACAGCAAAGCCCTTTGGACATAACTCAGCCTCCTAGCAGCGCCGATAAGGCGCTACTTCTAGGATAATAAAACTAGTGTTCATGGGCAAAGAAATTTGGACTCTATTTTATACTTGGAGAGCTTTGCACGGGGGGAAACCCTTTTCTTTGTGCCAAAGAAAAGATGTTTCCCCCCGTGTCCCCCTTCCCCAAAGAAAGCAATCTTTTAAGCACTTTTCAAATAAAATGTCATTCTATCTTCATCTTGCCTTATTTTATTAGCAATTTTAGCATATATTTCTCTACAAAATGTCTCATTTTGTTTAAAACTGTATCGGATTTATAAATTTATATTCACAATTTCTAGCCGTGCAAAGGTCTCTACTTGGACTAAATTCACACGCCAAGGATGCATGAAGCGGCTAAAAGCCACCTCGCTATTTTTAAATATCTAAGTTTCGCACAGCCTTGGCATTAGAAATAATGAACTCCCGACGCGGCTCAACAACATCACCCATAAGAAGGTTAAAGGCGTTGTCGGCGTCGATGGCGTCGTTGACAGTAACTTTGAGCAGGGTGCGGTTTTCGAGTGCCATGGTTGTTTCGCGCAGCTGGTCAACGTTCATTTCGCCTAAGCCCTTGTAGCGCGTAACATCAAGACCTTTGCGCCCACTTTCTTCGACGTAGCGCAATAAGTCGTCCAAGTTATTGAGCGTTAAATCGCCATCGTCTCCGAGTAAAACTTTGAATTCAGAGCCAAAAATCGCATGAATGGTGTTGTAAAGCGACTGCAAGCGAATAAACGGTCTTCGTTCAAAAAGCGCACGATTGATGGGAGTTTTGTACTGCGCGCTGTTGTAGCGCGTAATCCAAAGTGCAGAAGCGTTATTGTCTTCGTCTACCTGAACCTCGGGGGCGCTAAAGATAGCGTCAAGGTATCGTTTGTCGAGCACTTCCGCTAGTTGCTTAAGGCTGCTTTGGAGCTTTTCGCCATCTTGGAAGTAGCTCATATCGATGTTGGAGTCCTTGACAATAGCATCAAGTATGCGCGGATCAAGGTCATGGCTAAACTTGTCGAGCAAGCGCTTATATGCAAAAACGGATTTGATGGCATCAAAAAGTTTTTGCCCTTCAACAAGCTCTCCGCTCTCACTTTCGATTTGCAAACCATCAAGCGAGTTATGCATGAGGTAGGACTCGAGATCTTCGTCGTTTTTGAAGTAGTTAACGATTTCTTTACCACGTCCTAGTTTTTTTGCGGTTTTGTAAAGCGGGGGCTGTGCAATGTAGATGTGTCCGTTTTCGACGAGTTGCGGCATTTGACGATAAAAGAAAGTGAGCAAGAGGGTGCGTATGTGGCTACCATCGACATCGGCGTCCGTCATAATAATGATGCGATGGTAGCGCAACTTCTCGATATCGAAATCATCGCGCACCCCCGCTCCTATAGCGCTAATGAGCGTTGAAATGGTGTCGGAGTCGATGATGCGCTCAAATCGCGCCTTCTCGACATTGAGGATCTTACCTCGCAGCGGTAAAATAGCTTGGAACCTACTATTTCGCCCACCCTTTGCCGTACCACCCGCGCTCTCACCTTCGACGATGTAGAGTTCGCACTCGGAGGGATTACGGCTAAGGCAATCCGTAAGTTTTCCAGGCAAGCTCATGGAATCAAGCACACCCTTTCGCTGTACGAGTTCGCGCGCTCTTCGCGCTGCTTCACGCGCGCGACAAGCTTCAATCGTCTTCTCTATAATGCCCTTAGCCTCCGCGGGGCTCTCCAGCAACCACTCCCCGAGTCCCACGGCCATTGCCTGTTGCACATGAGGGCCGACGCTGTTGTTGAGCAACTTATCTTTGGTTTGGTTGGAGAAGGTGGGATCGGGCAGTTTAACACTAACAATTGCCACCAGCCCCTCGCGTATATCTTCGCCAGTGATGGAGACTTTGAGATTCTTTAGTAACTGCTCCTGCTGCGCGTATTGATTGATGACACGGGTAAGAGCGGTTTTAAACGCAGTTTCGTGCGTTCCGCCATCTCTATTTCGGATATTATTCGCAAAACAGATAATCGTATCCTGATAGGAACTCGTCCACTGCAGCGCGATCTCGACGCTAATTCCTTCTTCTTCGATCTGGCGTAAAATGTGTACTGGTTGCTTATTGATGGGATCTTTGTTCTTGGTCAGGTAGTCCACAAAGCTCGCAATACCTCCTTCGTATTGGAAGACCTGCGAACGCTCTTCGCGCTCATCGCGAAGCTCGATGTAAACACCGCTATTGAGGTAGCTCAGCTCGCGTAGGCGCTGAGCCAAGCCATCAAAGCTGTATTCGCTAACACTAAAGATGCTATCATCGGACTTAAAGCGCACCCTCGTACCAGATTCATCAGAAGGTCCGAGTTCTTTCATTGGATAGAGCGGTTTGCCAAAGGCGTACTCTTGGCGATAGTGCTTGCCTTCACGCATGATATCAAGCTGCAAGGAGGAGCTGAGCGCGTTTACACACGAAACTCCAACGCCGTGAAGCCCGCCCGAGACTTTGTACGAGTTATTATCGAATTTCCCCCCAGCGTGCAGCACCGTCATAATGACCTCAGCCGCGCTGACGCCTTCAGTCTTATGGATATCAACGGGTATCCCGCGTCCGTTATCCTCGACGCTTATTGCATTATCCTCATGAATAGTGACAATAATGCGATCACAGTAGCCCGCAAGTGCCTCGTCAATGGCATTATCAACAACTTCAAAAACGAGTTGGTGTAGTCCCGTGAGTTCGTTAACGTTCCCAATGTACATGCCCGGGCGCTTTCGCACTGCTTCAAGACCTTCGAGCACCTGTATCGAATCGGCGGTGTAATGCTCAACACCCTCGATTTTGTGCTGAGATATAGCCATATTGGGATTGATTCCTTCATCGTTATTAAGCATGCATAAATCCTTTGCTTTTAGAAACCATAGGGAGCTGCACCGTGTAGGTGCAATTCCAAAGCAGTTAAGTATAACACAAAACTGTCAAAATGCGTAACTATTCAGAAATCGTGTTAGCGCAATAGTAACGATGCTAAAACAAATAAAGCTCATAGAGAGCTTTGAACGAATCAAAATAGTGAGTTAATTACACAAAACACAGCACTACAAGCGATTCGATACTTATCCCTTCATTTTGATGCCCTCCTGTACTCGCAAGTATCTCGCAGTATTTTGAAGGCTAGGAGCGATAAAATCTTCGTCGTTTAAGGTAAAAAAAAAGCTGGCTTTTCAAGCCAGCTTTTTTTTACCATCTGTATTCTACTCGACGATAAAGTTAAAGGGATAGTCGACCTGTACTGGAGCACCGCCTTTAGGAGCAGGGAAGCGCCAGTACTTAATGCTGTTTACAACACAATCTTCAACGTTTTTGTTGTTCATAGAAGATGACACTTTCACAGCGTGTGTTACGGTTCCGCGAGTATCGATGATCCAGCGAACCTTAATTTCACCGCGTAAGCCTTTGACCTTGGCGAGTTCTTTTTCGTAGCAAGCACTGAGCTCGCGTCTATGGTCGCGCACAACTTTTTGAATAATACGCCTATCAAGCGAACCGCTAACATCGACGGCGCCAGGCTTGAGTATGGGTTTTCCTTCCTTTTTGCTTCCTAAATCGCTGACGTTAGAGCCGTATGCTCTTCCACCAGCTCCGCCACCACCACCGCGTCCAGCGGTACCAAAGCGACCCGTACCAAAGCCACCCATGTTAGAGCCACCGCCACCGCGTCCTGCACCAGCCATGCCCAAACCGTAGTTACCAGCGACGTTGCCCATAGCGGCCGAGGAGTCAAAGTTACCCCACGCGTCAACTGCGTCGAAACCTTGGGCTTGAAAACCAGTACCCAGCAATGAGCTCATCTCGTTGGCTTGGGCGAGTAGACCTGCGCTCATGGCAGCTTGTGTGTTTTGTTCTTTGCTAAGCGCCATCGCATCGGAAGCGCCGTCTATGGCAAATTTTCCGTCCGTCTCTTGGCTATCATCACGACCTGTTTTGCCTTCGTCCATCGCAGCTTTTGCACCTTCATCTTCTTCAGGCGCCTCTTCATCTTGCTCGTCTTCCTCAACCTTTGGCTTCTCTTCTTCTTCTGGCGAAATAAGCGCTTCTGCGAAGCGCGACGTTGTCAGCAACCTATCAATAGATAGCGCTCCAACGCGGTCGGTTGCAAAGAGCACCGCTGCAAAGAAGCTAAAGTGGATAAGGAAGGAAGCTAAAATACCCAGCCACATTCCAATTCCACCACGCGCCTTATCAAGGAAGGGCAAAATCGCTGCAACCTCACTCACATAGTGAATTAAAATGTCGATCTCACCTACCGTAAGTTTTACGCGTGTATCACCCGATATTTTGTATCCTTGGCTCTCTCGTACGATTTGCTCAAGTATTGGCGCTGATTTATCGCTTAACTTGGCAGTAACATGTGTACTCAATCCCTCGGCGATAACACGGCTAAAGTCTTTTTTCTCAACGCCGTTGAGCTTCTCGGGTTTGTCGAGGATAAAACCATTCATCCAGTCCGAAAACACGAGTTCCCATTGGTTGGCGTCGTTGCAAATGAGTATGGGTCTAAGCACACCAAACTTTGCATCTTCGATGGGATAAGTCGCGTTGACTTTTTCTTTTCCACCAACGGTGATGCTGGAGCCAGGTTTTGCTTTAAACTGTCGAATGCTCATTACGTCGCCGCGCCAAACGTATGCTATTTCAAGCACAGCATTACCGCCGCGATACCGCTCACTGAGGAAACGTCTCTCGAAACTCACTGTACGTTTTTTCTTTGTAGGAGCCTGTTTTTGGAAGGGATTAAAGCCTCCAAAACCCGCAGCTGCAGGGGCTGCAGCCCCTACGCCTGGGCGCTGTGCAGCGGGCGCCACTCTAGGCGTTGCTGCCACAGGAGCGCTCGGGTTTGCGGGCGCTGGTCGTTGCGGTTTGGCGCTAATAAGCTCTTGGAGCTTCGCATCGGCAGCATCAATGCTATCCATATCTGGCATTTCCAAGGCCATCGTTTCGCCTTCATCGATTTCACCGTAATCATCGACAACGCGCACTCTCATTTCAATGTCACCGAACTTGAGGATATCCCCCTCCCCCAGCTCGCGCTTCATTACCTTCTGACCATTAACATAGGTTCCCGTCGCGCTTCCCAAGTCGTTAACCACAACGTTCTCGCCGACCATATCTATACGTGCATGCATTCGCGATACACTAGCATCATCCAGATGCAGCTGCGAAGTCGCTAACTTTCCTACTTTAATCGGGAACTCGTTTAACTCCACGATATAATCAATCGCCGAGTCTTTTAAAATTTCAAATTTCATCACTGCTCCTTAGATCGTGAAAACACTTTAAGTCAAAGTAGAGAGAACCTCTTAAGTTTAAAGGTCGTCAACCGACTTTAGCATTTCGTCGACAAAATCCTCACGAGCTTTGATCAAACTCGACAAATCGCTCATACCCTTAGCCCCGATAGTCTGTCCCGTAGGCATCATGAGATCACCAGAAATATCATCAGCGTCAAAACTGATCTCTTTCATCTTGCCAGAATCCTGCGCAAAAGCCTCTCCAGCTAAGAAAAAAACCGACAATAAGCAGAGCAATAAAATCCTTTTAACCATCTTCCAACCTTGCGTTATGCCAAGACCTTTGTATAGGCATGCAAACACATACCCCCATTAATATAACACTTTTTTAGCCTCTTGACAAGAAACTTTTCTCAAACTCTACGTTAAGTCCAATATCTTTGCGAGCTCAAAAATAAACTGTTTCCTTTTTTTTACCACGAAAAACACGAAAGGCTCTAAAGCTTTTTTTACCACGAAAAACACGAAAGGCACTAAAGCTTTTTTTACCACGAAAAACACGAAAGGCTCTAAAGCTTTTTTACCACGAAAGACACAAAAGGCACGAAAGTCTATAACAAATCAAGCTGGTTCTATAAGAATAAAAAAACTTTTCGTGTATTTTCGTGTTTTTCGTGGTTAAAAATTTAAAGACACAAAAGGCACGAAAGTCTATAACAAATCAAGCTGGTTCTATAAGAATAAAAAAACTTTTCGTGTATTTTCGTGTTTTTCGTGGTTAAAAATTTAAAGACACAAAAGGCACGAAAGTCTATAACAAATCAAGCTGGTTCTATAAGACTAAAAAAACTTTTCGTGGGTTTTCGTGTATTTCGTGGTTCAAAATTTAAAAGCACGAAAGGCCATAACAAATCTGCTAGAGCTGCAAGCCTTCCGTGTAACACATTGATTTTAATGATAAAACGAAATTCTCTCGTAAAAACTAGCTAATCCCACTACCCGCAACCCGCAACAGTAACGACGGAAGCTCTAGCCCATCGGCGTCCGTTGCCGCCAAAATCATTCCGCGCGACTCCAAACCAAAGAGTTTACGAGGTTTTAGGTTACACAAAACAACGACTCTGCGATTGATCAGTGCCGTCGGTTCGTAGCTGAGCCCAATACCCGCGACAATTTGAACGGGGCCGTCGGGATGCCCTATCTCGACCTCGCAGCGCAACAACTTGTCCGACTTTTTAACGCGCTCGCATACCAAAACCTCGCCTACACGCAAATCTAGCTTTAAAAAATCATCAAACTCAATGAACTCCTTGATTTCTCGGCGTTCAATCGTTGCACTGCGCTCGTCTTGCGCAAGCTCATCCCCAGGTAGCGGCGCGCTAGGGGCAACTTCTTCTTTGCTCAACACTTCGTTTTCCTGCACTTTGGACTCCTCAGCAATGATCAGGTCAAAAGTCTCTCGCTCTGGCCTGATATAAGTTTTCTCGACATTCTGAATACGACTGCCCGCGCCAAGGGGCACGGCGAGGTCTGCCTCGTTTTGATCCCCTAAACCGAGTTGCGCAAATATTTTTGCCGAAAACTTTGGCACCACTGGCTTAATCGCAATCGCGATCATGCGCACCAACTCCGCACAAGTCGTAACAATGCGGCGAGCTCGCTCTATATCCGCGGCATCACCCTTGAGAAGTGACCACGGCGCCTGCTCCTGGTAGTAGGCATTGCCCAAGTCACCAAGCTCCAACAACTTGCGCATCACAGCAGCGGTATCTATCGTTTCGTAGCACTCTATCGCCTCGCTGACCAAGTCCCTAGCCCTTGCCAAAACAACGCGCGACGCCGCATCAGCACCAAGCTCCCCAAGCTCACCGCCCAACTTCGATTCCGCAAAACTAAAACTGCGATTGTGTAAATTCGCAAGATTATCAATGAGCCCTGAACGCGTTTTAAAATAAAAATCCTCAATGTTTAAGTCGATATCCTCCACCCCCGTAGAAAGCTTTGAAGCGATGTAAAATCGAAGATAATCCGCAGGCAAATGCTTCAAATAATCCGCCGCCAAAATAAAAGTTCCACGCGACTTACTCATCTTCTTGCCGTTTACCGTCAAAAACCCATGCGTGTGAATACGATGCGGCAAATTATAACCCGCCGCCTTCAGCATCGCAGGCCAGAATAAGCAGTGAAAATATATAATGTCTTTGCCAATAAAATGCCAAATCTCTGTCCCCGCATCCTTCCAATACGATTCTAATGTCCGCCCGTTGCGCTTGCACCAATCCCAAGTCGAAGCCAAATAACCAATCGGTGCATCCATCCAAACGTAAAAATACTTATCCTTATATCCAGGAATCTCAAAGCCAAAATACGGCTTATCCCGCGAAATATTCCAGTCCTGCAGCCCCTCATCAATCCACGAAAGCACAAAACCACGAATACTCTCACCAATACTCTCAGAGAGGCAATATTCGCGCAAAAATTCGCTAAAATCACTCAAAGATACAAACAAATGCGCCGACTCACGTACCACCGGCACGTTACCATCCAACACACAGCGCGCATCCACCAAGTCCACCGCGTCATAGCGCGCCTTACAACTCTCGCAAACATCGCCATACTGCTCCGTCGCCCCACACTTCGGACACTTCCCCTTCACAAAACGATCCGGCAAAAATCGCTCCAACTCCTCACTATACAACTGCTTCACCGTTCGCTCATGGATATAGCCCCCTGCCTTCATACGCGAAAAAAACGCGTTCGATAACTCCCTATTCTCCTCGCTATGCGTCGTGTAGTAGTTCGCAAAATCTATCCCAAAACCCGCAAAATCCGCCTTATGACTCGCCGCCGCCTCCGCTATCAAATCCTCTGGTCTAACCCCCAACTCATGCGCACGCAGCTCAATCGGCGTACCATGCGTATCATCCGCACACATATACAACGCCTCATGCCCACGCATCCGCATCGCACGCGCAAACACATCCGTCTGCACCGCCTCGACCATGTGCCCCAAATGAATTGGACCATTCGCATAAGGTAAACCACTCGTTATCAACAACCGACGCTTCATTCCCTTCCCTCAATCAATCAGTTACTCCCCTTCGCCGCCTGCTCTTTAACACCTCTATCGCCAAAATCCAAGTTCCTACACATACGCATTCCTGTTTTTGGGGAGGGGGAACACCCCCCTACGCGTGGGCTTCCTCAAAATTCGAGTAATTCACAAAATAAAATGCACTGTTTCGGCTATTCGCCAAACCAGCGCATTTTATTTGTTCATGACTCGAATTTTTCGGCGA
>JBBAEA010000125.1:0-9998 GCA_041656175.1 Bradymonadales bacterium
TCTGATTTATTTTTGGGGCTCCGCCCCAAACCCCGCTAAGGGGCCGAAACGAGTAAAACTAAGTGTTTTACGAGTTGATGGCCCGCTTTCGCAGTGAGCATGTCCAAGCCAAGCTCGCTTGAGCTTGTGACATGCGAACAAGAAAAAAAACCGTAGGTTTTTCATGAGACTAGATTTGCGCAATCGAACGCAAGCCTGCGTGAGTGCAGCGCAAATCGTAGTCGGAATTGTGGAACTGAGCCCTTAGAACCCGTTTTTGTGTGTAGGGTTTTGATTTTATTGACTTTTATTTTGAAGACTCAACTGAATCTCTTAAGTTTCATTAGCTACTTTTTGACCGTTTTCGCATTAATCAGAGCTTCCTTAAGAAAACTCTGATTAATGTAAAAATAACCCCAAAAATCGGCTGAAGCAATCGTAGGGGCAGCTTTCAAAGCTGCCCCTGAGCAATGCAAAATCCGTCAAAAATCAGAGCACCCGTAAACATCCTAGCGCCAAACTTCGCATCTCATTTTCACCAGGATAAACAGCAATTTCGCTAATAAAACGCGTCATTTCGCTGATTTGTTCGACTAAAATCTTATCATTAGCCAAACCACCCGTAAGTAGTATGGCGTCGACTTTACCGTGTAAAACCGCTGCACAAGCCCCGATTTCTTTCGCAATTTGATAAGCCATCGCCGAGAGAACAAGCGAAACTTGTGCATCCCCGCTCGCTTCGCGCTCGCGCAAAGCGCGTACATCATCGGTGCCAAAATAACTCATCAAGCCAGAATAGCGCGTCATGCGCTTGCGAAGTGAAGCAAAGCCCTCGGAATGCAATTCTTCGCAAATCTGCACCACGCTTACTGTTGGTAAGCCCCCAGGACGGTTTGGCGACATGGGACCCTCGCCCATAAAGCCGTTGTTTACCTCGACGACCTTACCGCGATCATGCGCCCCCACCGTGATACCCCCACCCATATGCGCCACAATAAGGCGCAAGTCTTCATAGTCTCTCCCCAAACTCGCCGCATGCAAGCGCGCAACCGCTTTGTGGTTTAGCGCATGAAATATAGAACTGCGCTCGATCAAGGCGCTACCCGAAATGCGCGCCACATCCGAGAGTTCATCGACAATAACAGGATCGACTATGTAACAACGAACCCCCAGCGAGCGCGCGATCTGCAAACCCAAAATCGCACTCACGTTCGACGCATGCTCCCCGTACTTAGCACTCGCAAGATCCGCTACCATCGCATCGGTGACCTCGTAGCAACCGCTGGCCATAGGCGCCAGCAAACCACCACGCGCTACAACAGCATCAATCCCCCGAACATCATAAGACTCACTCTCTAAATACTCATAAACCACAGACCGACGAAACGCCGTACTCGATTCAATATCGGCGCGCTCCGAAATACTCGCCTCGTGAACGATATTTTTACAAAACAACTCACACTCACCGCGGTAAACCGCAACCTTACTTGATGTAGAACCGAGATTGAGAACCAAAACTTCGTAAGCCTTTACCATATTATTGCCGAATTTTATTTATCTTTATTTAAAATGTGCAGCACAAGCGCCCACAACAAGCGAGCGATACTTCGTTTGCACGCTATCGGCTCGCGAACTTAGAACCACAGGCACTTTCGCGCCAACAACGACACCCGCCACCTCACAACCCGACAATAGCGACAACGACTTGTACAGCACATTACCCGCTTCGATATTGGGCATGAGTAAAATGTTGCACTTCCCCGCCGCGGGGTCCGTAATGCCCTTCTGCTTGGCCAAGTCGGCGTCCAAAGCGCCATCAAGCGCAAGTGGCCCGCTCACCACACTCTCCCCCCAATCCATCTGCGACAACGCAAGCGCATCAAGCGTCGCTGGCATACGCGGCGTAGCTTTCTCAAACGCACAGATGCAGCCAACCACCGCACGCCCAAACCCCAACTGGCGCCCAAAAGCAACGGCGTTCTTAATAATGGCCACCTTCTGCTCCAAATTCGGCAAAATATTGAGCGCCGCATCGCTGAGCAAAAGCATTTCGCCCTTTTCCCGCAACCGAAGCACTGCCACATGCGACAAAAATCCCACCCCGCGTATCCCGTTTTCGCGCTTCAAAACCTCGCTCAAAAGCTGCGCAGTCGTCACTCGCCCTTTCATCAACATTCGCGCGTCACCCGCCCGCACCGACGCGACCGCCCGCGCCACACACTCATCCCCACCGTCGACTATTTCGCACTCGCCCGCAAGCCCTAGCCTTCCCCAATACGCCTCGACCCTCTCACGATCGCCAAAAAACACAGGCTCGACTATCCCCCGACTACTCGCCACAGCCACCGCTTCCAAAACGTCTTCGCCATCCGCACACACAACGGCTGTTCGCACTTTCGCCCCCCGCACCCGCGCTTCCAAATCGTCAAATCCCAACATTCCTTCCAACATGAACACGCCCTCCAAAAATACTCACCAGCCGCCTCGCCTTCCCAAAACCGAGCCGCCGCACCCGCAAGACACTCCGTCCGACCCCCGCAATCGCAACGCGCGCCCGCATACCTCCAAACCGCCGCCCACTCGCCCACGCACGCGCCGCCCTCCAAATGCCAACCCCAAAACCAATATTGTCCCTTGCAAAAAAACTCGCCGATTCACTACAACCTCCAAATAATTCGCCCCCCAAACTACACATGCTAACGCGCATAAGCGCCGCATACAAGAGAGTTAACACAGAGCTCTGCATATTCCTTTTTTGGGGGGTTAAGCCCCCCCCTACGCGCAAGCTTCCTTCAGTATTCGCTAAGTTCCGCATTATTTTGTGCGGTGTTTGCGCTGATCGCTTAACCACCGCACAAAATGCGTCACTAAGCGACTTCTTCAGGTGATCTTGCGCTACCCCCCTAGAGCTACTCTAATCTATGGGAATACTCTATGGGACTACCGCCCCAAACTCCGGTTAAGGACATGCGCCCGTGAAACCCGATTTTGCGTGTAGAATATTGATTTTATTGACTTTTTTGAAGACACACCTAACTTTCGTTGTTTTTCTCTAGCTACTTTTTCACGAGTTTTACATTGTTCAGAGTCTTCCTAACTCTCTTTACTGTCATCTGCTCCATTTATAACTAATTTTTCACGAATCAGGGCTTCTTTTTAAGAATATTGTTTGATGGCAATTTCTGCCATCATGAAGCTAGCGCTCTCTTGCAAAAGGAGCTACTTTGGCTATTGTGCGCTGAGGTGATCAGCTTCATTTTTGGGGAGCAGTACATGGCATTTACAGAACACGGCATGCGTATAAAACAGCTTTTTTTCATCACCGCGATAGGCTTTGCGCTTAGTATAGCGTCTTGCGCTTGGGACGAAAATCTTGGCACGTACACAGGGGATCGCTGCCCGCCTAAAGACAAAGTTAATGCAAATGTTCTCAGTAATTCAGCTGATTACAACAAAAACGTCCAACGCTGTGCTGAACACCTAAAATGTGTACCCATCAAAGGACAAAACAATGCTTTTGAATGTAAGTCTGGGGGTGGATGTGATGAGGGCATTTGCCAGCTAACAGCGCCAACTTGTGAAAACACGCCTATAGCCTGCGGCACTGCCTGCAAAAACTGTACGGAGAATGCGATAGTGGACGATGCACACTGTAAAGGTGAATCGTGTTTTGTAAAAGAGTGTATTAAGTATTACCACCCCGAAATCAAGGATGGCCATATAGTTTGCGTTCCCAACTCGCCTATCACATGCGCGCCAACTAAAATCAAAGAAAGTAATAACACACCCCAGAGAGCTGAGGATTGCACAGCACTCCCCAATGCCAAAAGCAGCCATTGCGATGCAGATGGTTACTGCGTTATTACGGAATGTAATGTTGGCTACAAACGCATTCAAGTAAAAGGCGGAAACGATAGATGCGAATTGTCCGAGTTTAACTGTAAGAATGGCGACAAAGTTATTAATTGTTACGATAAAATTGAAAATTCCGTCCTAACAACGTGTGAAGAAGGAAAATGCATAGTCAAAGAGTGTGCGCCTGGTTACCATATTAGTAATGATGCTAAATCTTGTGTAGAGAATACAAAATCGGCATGCGGGTTGCCAGATAGTAATGCTACTGTAAGTTGTAAAGACCGATGTCGGCTAGGCATTTGTTAGTGGTATAAAGACAAGTATACAATTTATTGCGGTGAAGGTAAAGAAAAAGAAGAAATTGCTTGTTCCATAGTAGATATTAACTTCAGGACATGTGTGCTAAACGATTCCGTAAAACTTAAATACCTCTGTGGGCAGATTTGCAAAGGTACAAACGAAATGCAAAGGTTCTGCAATGGCAAATGCCTCTACCTCATTAACGGCACCGATTGCGATGATTGTGGCGATTGTACTAGCGGCCAAACCTGCTACAAGGACAGCATTGGCAAACCACAGTGCCGCAACACCCTGCAACCGCAAGCCTAAAAAGCACTATCAATGCAAAAACAGTCAAAAGCAGCTGGAGAAAATATCAATATTAAGACGAGTATTCAAAATAAAGTCAGTAAAATCAATATTTTAAACAGAATCTTACAAATTCGACTTGATTTGTTATAGCCTTTTCGTGAATTTCGTGTTTTTCGTGCTAAAAACTTTTCGTGGTAAAAAAGCCTTTTGTGGTAAAAAGTTTTTAGTGTTTTTCGTGGTAAAAAGCTTTTCGAGCCTTTCGTGTTTTTCGTGGTAAAAAAGCTTTTTGTGACTTTCGTGTTTTTCGTGGTAAAAAAGCTTTTTGTGGTAAAATTTAAGACGTTATTGATGGAAAAATAGGGTGTTATAAAGTTTAGACTGCCATCTTCCCTTCCTACGTGGATCGCAGCCCCCGTAACTAAAGCATAAGCGCCTAAGCGCTTGCAAATTCATCAAATATCGCTACACTGTGCGCGGACGGCTAGCGTCTCACGTAAAGAGGGAGTTTGTATGCAACGCACAGAACGCAGAAGCAGTTTTAAAGCAATATTTATCCTTATTTCTTTAGCCTTCACGGCTGGTATCCTATCTTGCGATTGGGATCCAGAACTAGGCACGTATACGGGGCAACGATGCCCTCCACAAGGCATTGAGGGAACAGTCATCAGTAAGGAGCCTGATTATCAGGATACCGTCAAAAGATGTGCAGTCAATTTAGATTGTGTCGAACATGAATCCAGTACCAAAGAAAATCGAGCGTTCGAATGTAAGGTAGCTAGAGAGTGTTCTTCTGGCCAAATCCATTGTATGTACGAAGAAGGCACAACAACAAAAACCAAGTGCGTAGACCCAAAAACTGATCTGCAATTCTGTGGTGCACGTGCAGATTGTACAGGCGACGCTGCAGGGCAGCGCTGCGCTGAAGGTCAAACTTGCGAAAATGGTCTTTGTACATGCCCAAGAGGCCATATTGTTTGCGAGGGTACATGTATTGATCCCAGCAAAGACAACGAATTTTGTGGCGCGAGTGGCAATTGTGAAAATGAGAAACGAGGCACAACTTGCCAAGGCGCACAATCATGTGTGGGCGGTGCCTGTAGTTGCACTAGTGGAAATGTATTTTGTGGCGATGATTGCATCGATCCACGAACAAACAAAGAGTATTGTGGAGCCAAAGGGGCTTGTAATAGTACAGATGCTGATTCTGAAGATTATCGAGGAACACCATGCCGAGAAGCCGAGTCTTGCATAGATCGTTCTTGTAGGTGCCCTGGTTCTGGAGTTATATATTGTGATGGCATTTGCATAGATCCCGATACAAGCAAAACTTATTGTGGCGCTAAGGGAAATTGCAAAGGCACTATCGAAAATGAAGATAATTATAAAGGACAAACTTGTGTGGGAGATGAAATTTGTTTAAATGGTCTTTGCCAATGCCCTGGAAGTGGAATGATTTCTTGTAATGTCGACGGAACAGTAAAATGTATCGATCCTTTGAGCAATGACGACTTTTGTGGAGCGCAAATGGGCTGCGTAGGAGCACAAAAATGCACGACAGACGCAGATGGAAATATTTCGAAGTGTGTAAACGGTAAATGCCTCGTGCTATCTTGCACTAACAATAAGCAACTTTGCCCTGAACTAGACCAAAATGGCATCGCTACTGGGCAAAACGTATGCCGAGATTTATTTAGCGACAAAAACCATTGTGGTGCCTGCAATTTTGAATGTAATAGTAGCAAATACCCTAACACCAAACTCGCAGAACCAGCTTGTGCTGGTGGTATATGCCAATACGATTGTAATAACGCCTACGAAAACTGCGGTTCTGTTGTGGAACCGCTATGTCTTAGTCATGGCGATATGACTACCAATCACCAACACTGCGGTCAATGTAACGTTAATTGCTTAACTGGCGCTGGAATTGATGCAGGCGACTGCGTCGGCGGAAACTGCTATTGTGAGGGAGGTACGTGTAAAAAAGCTGCGGTTACATGTGATCCTGGCATTTGCCAATTAACTGCAACGCTGGAAAAACCTTGTGTAGACACAGTTGAACTGTGTGGCAACGCCTGCAAAAACTGCACGGAAAATGCGACGAATGCATCCTGTGAAAATGGATTATGTTTTGCAAAAGAGTGTAATAAATACTACCACCCCGAAAAGAGGGATGGCCATGTTGTTTGCGTTTCCAATACGCCCGTATCCTGTGCTCCACCCACAATAGAGTCTGTAGATTCCTCCCCCTCAAATTGCACAACACTCCCGAATGCTAAAAGCAGCTATTGCGGAGAGGAAGGCTATTGCGTTATTACAGAGTGTAATGACGGCTACCACATTGTGAAGGGTCAAAATAGTGATGATTCTTGCGCTCCAAACTCTGGTTTTGCTTGTGCTGATACTACTAGCAGTCAGCCAGTTAACTGTTACGAAAGCATTACTAATAGCGTCGTTACATCGTGTGATAAGGGAAAATGCATAGTCAAAGAGTGTGCGCCTGGTTACCATATCGGCAATGATGATAAATCTTGTGTAGCAAATACAAAATCCGCATGCGGGTTACCAGATAGCAATGCTACTGTAGGGTGTAATGACCGATGTCGGCTGGGGATTTGTTGGAGACGTAGAGACAAAAATAATATTTATTGTGGTGGTGGGAGTGGAGCATCAATTGAATGCTGGACGGACAATATAATCACTAGAGCATGCATACCCAAAAGCGATGATATGCCGCCATATGCTTGCGCATACGTATGTAATGACTCAGGCGAAAGCGAAAAGCAGAGACTCTGCGATGGCAAATGTCTCTACCTTATTAATGGCACCGATTGCGAAGAATGCGCGAAATGCACCAGTGGGCAAACTTGCTACAAAGACGAGAAGGGCAATGTGCAATGCCGCAACACCCTACAACCGTAAGCCTAAGGAAGCTCTAAAGCATGCAAAAACGGGCAAAGCATGGCTAGGTTAAACGAAGGAAAGTTGGGAGCGTGTTTAAAATAAAGTCTATAAAATCAATGTTCTACACACAAAAGCGGGTTCTAAGGGCGATAAGCCTTAGACGGGGTTAGGGGCGGTAGCCCCATAAATCAGAGGCATCTTCAGTATTTGGCTCATAAGTCTTTGCTAGACTTGCTCTAAAGCCACTCGACGTTTTTTCTCGCAATTTTCAAATTTTTGCGATTTTACTTGCACTTTAGATTTTTTAAGGATATAGAATGCGGCACTTGCCATTAGGCAAGTGTGTTTTGGGGCTGTAGCTCAGCTGGGAGAGCGCTAGAATCGCACTCTAGAGGTCATCGGTTCGATCCCGTTCAGCTCCATAGAAATTATCTATAGAATCAAAGGCTTGCGAGAAATTTTGCAAGCCTTTTTTGTTTTTCTATCTTTTCCTGATCTTTTCTATAAGAACTGTTCCCAAGGAGTTAGAGCAAAACAACGAAAGTCTGGCGAGCACTCGAAATAAAGTTAAGAGTATCAATATGTTACGCAGAAACTTGCAGTTTGTTTTTTCCGTTGTTCAAGCTTTTCAAAAACTGCCGAAAACCATAGCGATATAAGAGAGGAGCAAAAATCATGTTAAAACCTATTATTAGCTTGTTTTCTTCTGTAGGTGGCGGTCCCCTCGAAAGGTTGCACGACGCTCTAAAGAAAGATGGCTGTAACGCGCAGATGTGCACAGCGTTTAGCCCTGAATCATGGAGAAGATTATTTTCTAAAGGAGCGAGCGCAAGGTTGGCGGCAAGGGCTTTAAGTTTTGGACTCTATCCGCTGGGAGCATTAGCAAAGGCTTTGAAGTCAAGCGCCTGCACATTTACTGGGCCCGCTAGGCGCAAATCCGTCTTAATTGTGTCGACTAATCCCTTCTTTTTGCCACACTTTTTGCTGTTAACGCGAGCGCTGCACCGCTCTAGCGTCATAGCGCTCATGTACGATATGTATCCCGATGCCTTAGAGGTCGCCGGGAAGAGCCATCCATTATTTACAAAATTATGGACAAAAGCGAATAAAGCTCTATTAAAACGCGCTGATGCCGTTGTTTATTTGGGGGATGAAATGCGCAAAGCGGCTGAGTCCCGATACGCTGTAAACCCATTAACGGCGATTATCCCCACTGGCGCAAAGATCGATGAGTTTCGCGCAACGAGATCTGTTTTAGACAAAGAACTTATTGCGTTTTTTGGCGACAAATGTGTTTTTTCTTACGTTGGGAATTTTGGGCTTATGCACGATAGCAGCACCTTGCTTGAAGCCATCCCCGCGTTTTTAGAAAAACATCGCGAGGATGCTGTTTTTGTTTTCGCATCGACGGGACCCGAAACAGAGAAGCTCAAAATAGCACTACAAGACGACGAAAGCATTCGCTTTCTTGGCCCCCTCGAAGATGATGCTTGGGTAGAACTCATTCAACGCAGCCACGTTAGCCTCGTAAGCCTTAAGATTGCGGCGCGTCACACATCGGTTCCTAGCAAAGTTTACAGTGCACTTGCCGGCGGAAACGTCATTTTAAGCATCTCCCCCAAAGACTCCGACTTGGCTCAACTTATAGAGACGGAGGATTGCGGTATACGTGTAGAGCCAGGAGATGTAGCGGCTTGCGTAGAGGCGATGAAGAGGCTCTCTAAGGCTAGCCAGCGAAGCGCTTTTGCTACTAACGTTGCACGAGCCGCCAAAAAGAACGATATATCGATGCTCTCCGAGCATTGGCAGGAAATAATTGAAAGCATAGAGCAAAATAGCGTGAGGACTTGGTCGCAATTGCGCTACGACACCATCAAACGCAGTGTCGATATTTTAGCGTCTTCTGTTGCTTTAGTAGCGCTATGCCCCATTTTATTAGCCACTGCTGGCGCTGTAGCGATGACTATGGGGCGCCCCATACTTTTTAGCCAAGAGCGCCCTGGATTAGATGGACGTCCCTTTAAACTGCGCAAGTTCCGTTCCATGGCTCTTGCTAAAGAAGGCGAAGGTGCCGAAACTGACGGAGTCAGGTTGACGAAGCTGGGTAAATTCCTTCGCGCAACGAGCATTGACGAACTACCCACGCTCTGGAACGTTCTCATCGGCGACATGTCGTTGGTAGGCCCTCGCCCGCTGCTCACACAGTACTTGCAGCGCTATACTACTGAGCAAGCACGTCGCCATGAGGTAAAACCAGGCATCACTGGCTGGGCACAAATAAACGGAAGAAACGCCATTTCTTGGGAGAAAAAATTTGAACATGACGTTTGGTACGTAGATAATGCGTCACTTTGGCTAGATCTACGTATTTTATGGATGACTTTCGGCAAGGTTTTTTCGCGCAAAGACATCGCCCACCAAGGTAGCGCCACCATGCCCGAGTTTATGGGTTCCGAATAAGCACGAGCTGGGCGAATTCGGGGGACATGTTCGGGGCAAAAAAAGGCGTACTTGTTAAACATTAGCGTTTTAGAGCGCGACTCAGCTATTTATCGTTTAAGAGAGCTTTGCACGGGGGGAAACCCTTTTCTTTGTGCCAAAGAAAAGATGTTTCCCCCCGTACCCCCCTCCCCTTCAATCGCGACATGGATGTCAGCGATTGGTCGCGGCTG
>JBBAEA010000126.1:0-9980 GCA_041656175.1 Bradymonadales bacterium
TTGGAGGGGGGGCGGGGGGAACCTTTTTTCTTTTGCAAAAAGAAAAAAGGTTCCCCCACCGCGCAAAGCTCTCACTCATTTTAAAGTTTTTGATTTAAATTTCGGGCAAGTATGTCCTGATTTTATTTTGCATTGGAGCCTTAAATAGTTTTTTTGGCGTGCTTCAGATGGCGAGCTAGACTTCAAAGCTGCTCCTATGGCCATTATTTCCCCAATCAGGATTTTTTCTGAACGAACGCGTTAGGACAAAGACCTTGGGGGGTAGCGCGGGATCGCCTCGCAAAAGACGCAATGAGCGCATTTTGTGCGATGGTTCGACGAATAGTCGAAACATCGCACAAAATTTTGCGCGAATTGTCGTATTTGGCGAGGAAGCCCGCGCGTAGGGGGGCTTTGCCCCCCAGCCAAAAAAATCAAAATTTTAAAACGTATAACCAACGTTCAGGCTAAATCCACCCAAGGGATCGCCGCGTTTTCGATTGAGTAAAAAGCCGTAATCCAAGACGATGGGGGGGATGTTTTCGCCGATGAGCCAGCGGATGCCCAGGCCAGCGGTGTAGCGCATGGCGTCGACGAAAAGCGCGCGGGCAAAGGCTTTGGCGCCGTAGTAGGAGGGTTGGTGATCGAGCAGGGAGCCGGAATCGAGAAAAAGTACGCTGTAGATCCCCATGCTTTTCCAGATGGGAAAGCGGAGTTCAAAGGAGAGGTTGAGCATGGTCTCGCCGCCGCCAGCTTCGTTGGTGGCGATGCTTGGGCGGAGGCTGTCGACGAGGCGAGGGCCGAGTGCCTCGTTGGCGTAGCCGCGCATGTTGAGGCCGCCGAGGAAGTAGCGATCTACAAAGGGTAGGCGCTTGTGTTTACCGAGTATGGTCATGCCAAAACGGGTGTTGAAGGCGAGGGTGAACAATTCGAGGAAAGTGTAGGTGTAGGAGGCGCGTAGTTCGGGTTTAAAAAAGAAGCCGGCAACGTCGGAGTAGGCGAGTTTGGCGCGAAACTCAGCAAATACGCCGTATTTTGGGTTTAGCGGGGAGTCGCGCCTTTCGTAGCTGATGCGCGGGGAGAGTGAGTAAATTTGGGAGCGGCGCGAGGATCGAAAGGGGCAGTTTTGAAAGAAAGTGACGGGGTAGCAGGCATCGTATTGGGCGATTTCGTCCTTTGCGTCCAGTGCCAAGGAGGCGGTGGCAGCACTCTTGGCGCCAAGCGAGAGGGCGCTGAACCACTGGCTGTTGATTTTCCATTGCAGCTCAAGGTTTCCGCCCAATTCCTCGCGTTTGGTGTCGGGGATGTAGCGAAGGTCGTAAAAAAGTTGGGTGATAAGGTTAAGACCCTTAGACGGCGCGATGGGGACGTTGAGACTGATGAGGGTAAACCAGTTTTGGTTAAAGGGGCGAGTTAAGACAAACTCGTTGCCGCGGTTGACAAAACGCATTTCGGGCATGAGAAGTACGCGCAAATCCCAGCCCCAGCCCGCAAGGTTAGCTTCCACGTACTCGACCTCGCTGGTAAGCAGCCAGTCGCCAGAGTTAAACGAAACGCCGAGCGCGAAATCCATCCAGCGCCGCGCGCCCTCCTCAATATCGACAACGATGGGCACCGCGAGCTGAGTGTCGGAAACGCTACTAAAGGCGGTGAATTTGGCGCTAGAATCAACGCCGATCGTGTTGACGCTCGCACTATTATAGATGCTGCGGCTGCGCATCAAAGAGCGCGCTTCCATGATTTTATTGTAATCAAAAACGTCGCCCGTCTCGAAGGGAAGATCCTGCTTAATAACCCAGGTCTCAGTCCACGTGTTACCGTGGTAAAACTTGTCGCCCACACTGTACTTGCTACCAAGGCTAATTTCGTAGTCAACATCGACTTCTAGCCCCGAAACGCCGTTCTTTATCTGGCACAGCTCGCCTGATTCCTCCCCGTACTCCGTTTGGTAATGACGTTGACAAATCTCTACGCGGCCTTTGGGCATCTCGCGCACTTCACATAGATCCTCAGGCGAATTCGGAAAACACGACACCGGAAACTCCGCGATGTCACAGGATGCGTCAGAAGCAAGTTCCCCCTCCGCATCGTAAGACACACAATGAGTTTTCAGCATCACTTCCGCATAGCCTAGAGAGCGTAATTGTTTGGTTATTTGGGCTTGCTCTGATCGCAAATCAAAGTCATCAAAGTAGTCATTAGGGGAGCGCGATACAAAGATTCGATGGGTCTCAAAACCGGCCCTATCGACATATCGCACTTGCTTGTGTGCCACTCGAGATATGCTACCCTCGTGAATAACGAAGGTAAGTCGCAAGCGTCCGCCCTTATCGATGGGTTCGAGCACCCAACGCGAAACGTCCGCATTAAGGTAGCCGCGCGCTCTGTAGGCATCGACGATTTTGGCCGCGTCATCTGCAATCATGCTGCGTTGCGGGTAGGCGCCGCTACCAAAAGCTTGGTACTCCTTGCTCTTAATGACCCCCATCAACTCACTGTGCTTCATCGCACCAGCGCCGTCAAAAACAATCTCGCCTATCTCCGTGCGCTCATTCTCCGTGATCGTAAATATAATGATACCCGGCGTATTGGAAATCGGACGTATGCTCTCGGCTTTAACTTCCGCCCAATAATAGCCCGCGCTAATATACAAATTCCGCAAGCTCTGAACTGACGCGTCCAACTCGCCTTGGTCCACATAGCCCGAGGAATACAGTGTGATCGACTCATCAAGCTCTTTTTTGCTCAGCGCCGTGTTCCCCTCGTAGTGCACAAGCCACTGTGGCGCTTCCGTGAGCTCCAAAAACACATCCACCGTCTTTTTATCGCGCATCAAACGCGTCACATAATCAAGCCGCGTCTGAATATAACCCGCCTCCCTGTACAATTTGAGCACAGCCGCCGCCCCATCCTCCACCGCTTCCTTCGTAATGTTGGAAAAAAAACCAAAAGCCGAGCGAAACGCCGAATCGATCTCGTCGTATGTCATAATGCTACGCCCGCGCACGTAAACTTTACCCAAAGTGTAGCCCTTAACCTTGCGCACCTTCACACGCAAATCCACCAAATACGGCTCCACCTCCTCTGCAATCAGCTCAATCTCCGCATCCAAATACCCCTCTTTCTCATACACTCGCTGTAAACTCCGCGTCTGGTCATCCAGCGCAATCTTTATCAGTTCCGCCTTGTCTATACTCGCCAAGTCGCGCCCCCGAAGCGTCGCCGAACGCGGGTAAAGCGCTGCCCCAGGCCGCAAAATCATACGCTTCTTTATCTCGCGATCATACAGCCCACCTGTCGGGCTATCGATGATGACCTTGCGAATAAAGTCATGACCAACCGTCTTGAAACGCACCGAAACATATTGCCCATCATGCTCCAAATGCTGCTCAATATTCGAAAAATACCCCGTTTGACGCAATCTTTCACTCGAAGCTGCCAACATCCACGAACTTACGCGCTGCCCCAAGTGCAAACCCGTCGCGCGCAAAAGCGCCTCCACATTCTTCGCCTTCTTGCAAAACGGAATCTCGCACTCCAACTGTAAATCCGCGACAACATGATAACTCAAAGCGACAGCCTCTGGCTCAACGCTGTCTTCTTCTTTTTCTTCTTCATAGGGGGGGAAGTCTCCCCCCTCGAGCAAACCCCTCGCTTCGCTCTGGTTTTGCTCTCCCCCCTCAGCGGGGGGGGCTCCCCCCGCAACGCCCCCCCCACTGGCATCTACTTCGTCTTGCCCTTCTTCAATCGCGTCTGCACCCTCAGCGGCGAGTTCGGCGTCCTGGTCTTGCGCAAAAATATGCGTCGATAACAGCGTGACGCAAAGCACAACACTTATAAGGCAAAGAGCTTTGATGCTGGCAAAAATACTATGCATGGACAAGGACATTTTGTCGCCAAAGCGGCGAGCGAAACATGTAAATAATAAGCGCAAAAGCCTAAGGAAACTCTGATTCATTGGGGCTACCGCCCCAAACCCCGTCTAAGGGCTATCGCCCTTAGAACCCATTTTGTATGGTGATTATTGATTTTATTGACTTTATTTTGAAAACTCGCCTGACTTTCGTTGTTTTAATCAGGGGCAGTTTTGAAACCTGCCCCCACTGTTTTTGCATTGATCAGAGCGTCTCTAAGATAAAGCATAAAATACGATATATTACTAATAAATCCGAATTTTAACAGTCGTCGCCCTTATAACGCGCGCAACGACACTGGCACTGCATAGCAGGAAATGAAAGAATTTGCACGGACGGAGTTGGGTGTGCCTCGCGAGAAGGAAACTCTGATTATTAGGGGGCTAGCGTCCTTAGAACCTTTTTTTCTTTGCCATTTTGCGCGTCTTCGTCGTCGGCTGCGTCGCTCAGCTCAGTCACGACCTTTTTTTCTTTGCCATTTTGCGCGTCTTCGTCGTCGGCTGCGTCGCTCAGCTCAGTCACGACCCTGAGGTCGCTCCTTCGCTTCGCTCCTTGCTTCCTAGAATCCGCATCAAAATGGCAAAGAAAAGGTGTTTTTGTTTTCTTATTTTCTTCTCTTCTTCTTCTCTTCTTCTTCTCTTCTTATTTCCTAGAATCCGCGTCAAAATGGCAAAGAATAGCATTTTTTCTTTTAAACAGGACCGCACATCAAACTTGCAAACATTCGATTATTTTTGCATTGATCAGAGCTTCTTTTAAGCAGCCTCAGTTTATGTTTTAAGTATAATCGACGCTAGATCTATGTTTGCGGAATATACTCTTGCCCGAGCCAAATGCGCACTAAGCGGCGAGGGTCTCTAAGTAGGCGTAGGCATTCAGTGCTTTCCATTTCGCGGTACAGGCGAGTTTCGATATCGCGGTAGCGCTCAATACCGAGGGATAGGCGGTGGGTGCGGTAGTTGATGCTTTCGAGGGAGAGCACGTAGCCCGTTCGTGTGTCGTTTCGCCATGCGCAGAGCAGAGATTTCGCACTATTCTCATGCAGTTTGAAGCGAAAGACTTGTCCTGTTACTGCTTCGAGTTGGTCTTGGATGGCTTGTAAATCATGACGCGTCAGGAACATTTTGTTTTAGCGAGTGGTCGGGAACACTTTTGCGCAACGGCTTAGCTTTAATTTGCGAAATAGCGATGGCTGAAACAATAATGATGGCACAGCCCAGCAGCGCCATGTTGGCTGGACGCTCGCCCCAAAACAAGTACCCTATAAGTAGACTAGACAGCGTCGAGGCATAAATAAAGGGCGAAACGATGGTAGCTGGCGCGTATCGGTAAGCGTTGGTTAGCGCAAGTTGTGCCAAGTAACCCGATACTCCAACAAAAATAAGGCCAAGAAAACTTTTGAGATCGGGCATAACCCATGGTTCGACGAAAATGAAGGCAAGTGGGATTATAGTCCCCATACCGAGGAACCACAAAACTACGGTTTCGGGCGCTTCAGTGCTGCGTAAAACACGAACGAAGATGTAGGCGATACCAGCGAATATTCCCGAGGCTAAGGCTACGAAAGCTTCTTTGTTGATGCTCGAAAAATCGGGTGAAACAATGAGCGTTAGGCCAAAAAACGCCAGCAATATAAAGAGGTAGCTTTGCCAATGAAAGCGCTCTTTTAAAAATATTACGGCTAAAACTGCGACATAAATAGGGGAGGCTTGGTTTAGAGCTGTGGCTAGGCCAAGATCCATGTGTAGCACTGCCCAAACAAAGCAGATCAAGCCAAGTGTACCAAACAGACCTCGAAAAAAAAGGATTCCCTTGCGTTTGCCTACTTTAACGCGCTTTATGCCAGTAAAGGAAAGTAGCAGTACCAAGGCAAAACCCACGCCGTTTCTAAAGAATGCGGCTTCGAGGGCTGGCAATTCTTGTGCAAAGGCTTTCAGCGCAATGCCACTAGCAGAAAACAGCAGTCCAGCGCTAATCATAAGAAGTATGGCTCTAGCAGTATTTGGGGCTGGAACTGTGTGGGCATCATGCCCTAGTTTTTTACTCATCAATTCATCTATAAAAAGCGCGAGAACTACTAGTTTCTCGCGCTTTACAAAGGCTATAATCCACTAATCGACTAACAACTAGCGCATCCTGCGCGACAAGCGGCAGCAACTTCCGCGTGGTAATGCTCTTTAAGGAACTCTTCGCTAAACTCCTTTCGCGCAATCTCAGGCTCTACCGCCGCAACCTGCTCAAGCCAGTGCTGCGCAATCGGAGTAATAGATTTACGCTTGAGTAGTTCCTTAATCAGCTTACACGCCAACTCTCGCTCGTATGAATCCCAAATAGGTTTAATCGCCGAATTAAAGTGCGTTGGCTGCTCATCTAATGGATATTTGTCGATGACTTCAAGTACATGCGAAATATCCTTCGTTTCGATGGTTTTGCTTACCGCTTTACTCAGGGTCGATGATTTTGAGTATAACATGGTGATCACGATGAGCACCAAGGCGCCTGCGCCAAGAACAATATAAGTTGTCATATCTGGGATCCTTATCGGGAGCTTAGAAACAACAACGCGGCAATCCGCCGCGTTACGCACGAGTCTAATCACAGGCTCTTATAGTGTCAATCTTTTTATTTTTCTTGAGCTTCCCCCCGCATCCCCCTCTCTTCAATCGCGACACGGATGTCAGCGATTGGTCGCGGCTGAGGCCGCGCGCGAAGCGGCCACAGCCTCGACGGCTGTGGCACTAAAAAGAAAACAAAATGGTGCGGCTTTTTTCAGTGCAAACTGTGTTTTTTCATCTGAACTGATTATTTCATTCGATTGCCGATGAGCGGCCTTGTTCGTTTACGGAAATGCTGAGTTTTTGCTTCAGAGCAAAGCTCGCATCTTATTATAGCACTCTCTTAAGGAAGCTCTGAACAATGTGAAAACTGCCAAAAACGTAGCTAGAGCTAAGTATCGAAAGTCAGGCGGCATGCATAATAAGGAGAGCTTTGCACGGGGGGAAACCCTTTTCTTTGTGCCAAAGAAAAGATGTTTCCCCCCGTACCCCCCTTCCCCAAAGAAAGCACTCTTTTAAGCACTTTTCGAATAAAATGTCATTCTATCTCTACTTTGCCTTATTTTATTGGCATTTTTAGCTTATATTTCTCTACAAAATGTCTCATTTTGTTTAAAACTGTATCGGATTTGTAAAATTAAATTCACTATTTCTAGCCGTGCAAAGGTCTCATAAGGTCAATAAAATCAACACACTACACACAAAAACGGGTTCTAAGGGCGATAGCCCTTAGACGGGGTTTGGGGCGCTAGCCCCAATGAATCAGATTTTCCTTAAAAATATAGCCTTAAAAATGACGGATTTGACGACTTTGTGCTTGCTCTGTCCTTATCCCATAGCATTTATATTTCTTGAAGATGATCAAGGATTTTGTATAACTATGCGCGCGGTTCGAGTTTTGGGCTGCGTTACTTGTATCTGGAGTATAATTTGGCTAAGAAAAAAGCGGCTACGGCATCTAAAGCAAAAAAATCGACTAAAGCTAAAAAGAAGACGAAGAAGCGTTCCATCATATCACGTCTCATAAAATTCGTTTTTATAGCTTCTTTTCTATTATTTATTCTCGGTGCCCTCAGCGTAGTCGGATTGTTTTGGTATTATTCTCAAAGTTTACCGAATATATTTTCCTACGACGACTATCAGCCAAAACAGGTAACGCGTATTTACGACAATCAGAATCGACCCATACTGGAGTTATTCGACGAACGCCGTACGGTAGTTGCATTCAACGATATTTCGCCGAATATGAAAAACGCGATGATTGCTTCGGAGGATGCTGGGTTTTATACGCACAAGGGGCTTGATTACGTAGGTGTTATACGCGCAGTTTTTATCGCCGTAAAACGTCGTAAAATGGCGCAGGGTGCGTCGACGATTACACAGCAGGTGGTAAAAAACTTACTCCTCACGCCCGAAAAAGCCATGAGTCGAAAAATCCAAGAAGCGCTTTTGGCGCGTCGCCTTGAGAAAGTGCTTAGCAAAGATGAAATCTTGTCAATTTACCTTAATCACTCCTATTTTGGGCACCTTTGCTACGGTGTAGAGGAAGCGGCGCTATATTACTTTGGGACTAGTGCCAAGGATTTAAGCCTAAACCAAGCCGCTACCCTTGCGGGTTTGGTTCAATCCCCAGCGCGTCTTTCACCGATAAAATACCCCGAGCGAGCTAAAGAGCGGCGCAACTACGTTTTGCGCCAACTTTGGGAGAAGGGCTTTATCGCGGAGGCGGAGTATCAAACTGCACTTGCGCAAGAGATTGTAACAGCGAAGCATGAAGAATCCCAACTTGGAAAGGCACCGTACTTCGCGGAACATGTGCGACAGCTACTCATTGAACGATGGGGTAGGGACTACGTGTATAATGCAGGTTTTCAGGTACACACGACAGTCGATTTAACGGCGCAGGCTTTTGCAGAGCAAAGCGTAGAAGAGGGGCTGTTTGCTTTTGATGAACGACGATATCTTAATAGACCGCTAAAGAACCCCAAAGGTTTCAAAAAACCTAAAAAATGGGAACTCAACACCAATTACGAAGCAAAGGTGCAAAAAGTAACGGAAAGTACCGTAGACTTTGCCCTTGGAGACCAAGTTTTAACGCTAAAAATTCGCAAACGAAATCTGCGGAAAAAAGCCGCAGAAGATGTTTACAAAGTGGGCGATACTTGGTTTGTGCAAGTGACTAAATTGAGTAACACGGGCATCCCAGAAAGCATAGACATTCCTGAGGGCGCAAATGCGTCGCTGATTGCTATAGAGCCAAAAACCCGCGCAGTCGTTGCACTAGTTGGCGGCTTTAGCTACGCGGATTCTGTCTTTAACCGCGCCACACAGGCAAAGCGCCAAACAGGCTCTTCCTTCAAAACCTTTGTTTTTGGCGCGGCGCTTGAAGATAGCGTGATTAGCTCAGCAACCGTTATTGATGATGCACCCAAGGTCTTTCATATCCCCGGACAAAAAAAACCTTGGTCACCGCAGAACTCCGACAAAAAGTTTAAAGGACCCATGAGCGCGCGCGTAGCACTTGCCCAGTCGCGAAACACCATCGCCGTTGACATTTTAGAGCGTACAGGCATAGATCGCGTCATCGCCTATGTTCGTAAACTCGGGGTGAAATCTTCGCTCGTAGAGAACTTTACCCTAGCACTCGGTTCCTCAGAAATGAGTAATCTTGAAGCCACCAACGCATATGCGACGATACTTGATGCAGGCGTGTATAAAGAAGCACTTTTTATACAACGCATCGAACAAAATGGAAAATCGATAGAACTTGCACCGCAGGAAAGTCACGTAGCAACAACGCCACAAGCCGCCTTTATCCTCAGTGATATGCTCCAAAGCGTGGCTCGCGAAGGCACAGCGCGTGGACGTTTGGCGAAGTGGAAACAGCCTGTTGCGGGAAAAACGGGGACTACCAACATGATTAAAGATGCATGGTTCGTGGGCTTTACTCCGCAGTTGGCTTGTGGAGTTTTTGTAGGCTATGATGAACCTAGATCTCTAGGACGCGGAGAAGGCGGGGCCTCGACAGCGCTACCGATATGGGAGGCGTTTATGCGACGCTACCACGAGGGCATGGAACTACAAGACTTCTCTGTGCCCGAGGGTATAGTTTGGCAAGAGGTCGATACGGCTACTGGGCTTCTGCCCAATAATACTGGACCCACTCGCAAAGAGCCCTTTATCGCGGGTACTGAACCTAAAGAACTAGCTCCAGCTGCCGACAGCTTCCAAGGTGAGCAGTGGATGATGCAGCAACTTGAAGAGCAAGGACAAGATATACCTTCGGATGACCCGCTGGATCTTTTGGACGAGTTTTGAGCGAAAGTAATGCTGCTGTTTTACTACCAGAGACCTTTGCACGGCTAGAAATAGTGAATTTAATTTTACAAATTCGATACAGTCTTAAACAAAATGAGATATTTTGTAGAGATGCACAAGTTAAGAATGCTAATTAAATAAGGCAGGTGGAAGATAAAATGACATTTTATTCGAAAAGTGCTTAAAAGACTGCTTTCTTTTTTTGAAGGGGGGT
>JBBAEA010000127.1:0-9928 GCA_041656175.1 Bradymonadales bacterium
CTAATCGGCAAACCAGCGCACAAACTGCGCTCACTGCCTTCTTTTGCGGGTGATCTTGCGCTACCCCCCCAAGTGTTCACAAAAAACTCAACTTTGCCCAAAAACAACAAGCTTACCCTTCCCGAAGCTAGCTCGCCAAGCAGTAAGCCCCTCTAACTGTGTACTAAAAGCGCGAACACAACAGTTATCTTCCCAGAACTCACTTTTTAAGGAAACTTAATGCAAAAACCTTCCATCATAAGCTTGCATATGGCTTAAAAAGCAGTCGTGTTTTCACAAAAAAAAGTCAATAAAATCAATAATCTAGGTACAAAAGCGGCTTCTAAGAGTGATAGCCCTTAGACGGGCCTTGGGGCGGTAACCCCAATGAATCAGACTTTCCTTATCGAAAAAATGATCTGAATATACTTGACAAGTTCGAATAAATTGTGCATCAATCGCGGCGTTGGAGCTAAATTTGCTTCAACGCGGCCAGTGTAGCTCAGTTGGCAGAGCGGCGCATTCGTAATGCGCAGGTCATCGGTTCGACTCCGATCACTGGCTTAAATAATAGACTAGCGCGTAGTTCTCTCTACTTAGGCTGTGTGGGCTTTTGTCGTGGGG
The DNA here is from genome assembly GCA_041656175.1 of Bradymonadales bacterium. GTDB lineage: Bacteria > Myxococcota_A > Bradymonadia > UBA4248 > UBA4248 > JBBAEA01. Next base: position 604 of record JBBAEA010000127.1, read on the forward strand.
AGCTTGCGCTTTTTTTTTAGGGAGTGCGTATGAAAAAACTTTGGAATATCGTGATGGATAACACCTTGCTGCTCATCATTGGTGCAGCCATTGGTCTTGTTTGGGCCAATATCGATTTAAGCGCATACCATCACCTCATAGACTTCGACTTTGAAGCGCTACGCAATCCATGGTTCGGAATAGAGCAAGACGACGGCTCAAAACACCTGACCTTTCATTTTTTAGTGAACGATATTTTTATGGCGTTCTTCTTTGCGATGGCCGGTAAAGAAGTCTGGGAATCTACCTTCCCGGGTGGCGCCTTGCACAATCCCAAAAACGCCGCAACCCCGCTTATTACCACGGCTGGTGGTGTTGTTGGACCCGCTTTATTCTACATCGTTGGCGCCTTCCTCATTGGAAAATGGGGCGAGTTACACCACGGCTGGGCTGTTCCCACGGCAACCGACATCGCCTTTAGCGCCATGTTCGCTCGCATCATATTCGGAAACAAGCATCCCGCCATCCCCTTCTTACTCCTACTCGCCATTGCAGATGACGCCATTGGCATGGTCATTATTGCCATATTCTTTACCAAAGGCGCCGTTGTGCCCCTCTGGTTGCTACTCAGCCTAGCTGCTGCACTCTTTGGTTATTTTGTTTTCAACAAAAAACTCAAGATCAATTCTTATTGGCCATACCTCATACTTTTTGTCATTTCTTGGGCCGCATTCGGACTCGCTGGCATTCACACCTCGCTTTCGTTCATTCCCATCGTGGTCATTATGCCACACGCCGAAACTGACGCAGGTATCCACGCTGCCGAGGAACTCTCGCGCACGGACACGCTTAACCGCTTTGGTGCAGCCTTCAACGTTCCAGTTCACTTTGTTCTCTTCCTATTTGGCTTAGCTAACGCTGGCGTCGCATTCACCGAAGTTGGCTATGCCACATGGATCGTACTTGCTAGCCTTATGATCGGTAAACCGCTCGGTATTTTCCTCTTTGGTGGAGCGGCCGTTAAAATATTCAAATTGGGCTTTCCCAAATTCATGGGCTACCGCGACCTCTTTGTTCTTGGAAGCGTCGCGGGTATCGGCTTTACCGTTGCACTGTTTATGGCTAGCGTCGCTTACCCAGCTGGCCCCATTCAGGATGCGGCCAAACTCGGTGCCCTCTTCTCACTCGGCTCCGCAGTGGCATCCTTTGTTCTCGCCAAAATGCTCGGCGTTAAACGCATGGACACGCTCCCCGATGAAGAGGAAGAGCTTGTTGTAGCCACTGAAGTTGCAAGCCAAACGGCTGAATAAGTCGATCGCTGTCCTAGCGCTTTAGCTGCAAGTCCTCGCTTCTTAGATGGAGCGGGGATTTTTTTTGCGCCTTTAAACGCCGACCCACGAGTTAGAAAGCAGACTTTGATGTTTGGGGGGTAGCGCAAGATCACCCGCAAAAGAAGGCAGTGAGCGCAGTTTGTGCGCTGGTTTGCCGATTAGGCAAAACGGCGCACAAACTAATGCGCGAACTGACTTATTTTAAGGGAAGCTTGCGCGTAGGGGGGCGCTAGCCCCCCAACAAAGGAATAGAAAACGGTTTAACACAGCGATTTTTATGGTTTTTTGGCTGTTTTAAGGGCGTTTAACAAGCTAGATTCGGTGAAAATTTCGGGTAAGATCACGGCTTTTTCCAAATCGCCAGCGGGGATAACGACGACAAGGGGGATGGCGGCGCGTCCGAAGCGGGAAATCCAGCGTTGGCCGACGTCATTTTTGATGGTCATGTCGATTCGGTAGGGGATGTAGCCGTGCTCGGCGATTGCTTGGGCGACGGCGGTGGTGTTTATGGAGGTGGTTTCGTTGACTTTGCAAGTGGGGCACCACGCGGCGGTGAAGTCGAGCAGGACGTTGCGGTTTTGTGCTAGGTCTTGGGCGAATTGCTCTTCGTTGAATTGTTCCCATGGGATAAGGGTGTTTTGGGCGTGCGCGTCGCAGGCTTCGGCGGGGTGTAGGTCTTGGGTAAAGATGCCAGCCAAGAGCAGGGAGGCGCTGACGCTAAGGGCGATGGCGCTCGATTTTCGGGAGGCGGAGGGGCCGGTCCATTTGCCGAGTATCCAGGCGGTGATTCCCAATATGAGCAGGAGTGCGGCTGCGCGGATCATGCCTTCGCCTGAGATTTGCGCTTGGAGTATGGCTAGGAGGTAGATGACGGTGGCGAGTAGGACGAAACCGACGATTTGTTTGAAGGTGATCATCCAGTCGCCTGGTTTTGGGATGAAGCGGCGGAGTGCCGGGGAGATGCTTAGGAGAACTACGGGGGTGACGAGGCCGGCGGCGACCAGCGTTAGGATGAGCATGATTTCGGTGGCGCCGCGCGTGAGTGCGAAAACAAGAGCGGTGCCTAAAAACGGCGCGGAACAAGGCGTTGATAGAGCTGTCATAAGTAGACCTTGCATGAAAGAAGCATGTTTGCTGCCGCTGCCTTTGGTTTTGCTTGTAATGGTTAGACCTGGGATCTCGAAGACGCCGATGAGGCTTAAGGATAGTAAGAAAATAATGCCCGTCATGATGAGAATGTAGATGGGGCTTTGGAATTGGAAGCCCCAGCCAGCGAGTTCGCCTGCGGATTTGAGGGCTACGAGGGCGATGCCAAGGGCCCAAAAACCAGAGGCTACGCCGAGGCTGTAAAAGATGGTACTTTGGCGTTTGTTTTTGGCGTTTGTTTCTTCGACTAGGGCGAAGGCTTTGAGCGATAAAACTGGGAGAACGCAGGGCATGATATTAAGGAGGAGACCACCAATGAAGGCGAGTAGGAGTATCCAGAGTAGGGAGCTGCTGGGGCTCTCGTGGTTTTGTGTGGGGGTGGCGCTGGGATCATATTTTTGCCAGTCGATGCCAAAAAATACGGCGTCTTTCGGGGATTTACGCTTCATATCGTCGATGCGTATGTCTTCGATTTTTTGCGTAAAGCGAGTGGGCACTTTGCTGCCATCACTGAGTACGAGGTCGGCTAGCCCTTGCACTTGGGCGAGTTCCTGCTCAAGGCATTTTGCGCTGCAGTGCATGCTGGTGATGGTGGTGAGCACTTTGTTGTCGTCGCTGAGTTTGAGGTCGATGAGGCGCGTTTTTGCGTCGCTGTCGGAATCTAGGATAAAGAGAGTTTCAGCTAATTTTTCGCGGCTAAAGCGGCGTTCTCCCGTCATTGTGAATTGTGCAACGTAGTAGTTGTCGCGTTTTGTGCGGGGTTCGTAGGCAAAGCCTGAACTAAGGCTGATATCGTGGGGTAGCTCGGTGCTAGGGGAGCGGTATAGTGTTTCGCTTACGCGTTGGCAGCGAAAACCTGTTGCTGTCGAGACGGCGCAAGCCTCGTTGGAATCGTTTAGACCGTTAAATTCTAGGGTCATTTCGCCTTCTTCGACCGCGCAGTGGGAGCTACACAGTTGAAGCACAAAACGAAGTTTTACTTTAAAGTTCCCGCCTTGGTTGGGTGTTTCGATAATGGGGTAGAGGGCAAAGTCGCCCGGGTACTTAAAGGATATATTATCGATAGAGTCCATATCGGGACTTGGTACGGGCCAAACGGTTTTTTGAGCGCTAAAGCCAGGCTCAAGCTGCCAGTCGAGTACGCTGACCTGCGCGATGTCTCCTGGGTTTGGGCCGTAGTAGAGCTGCCAATTGTCCTTCATTTCGAATTCGAGTTTGAGGTGCAATGGGCTTCCTAACTTTACGCGACTACACTGCGCCATGAGCGAGATATGTATACGATCACTTTGGTAGAACGTGTGGTGGGCGTCGCATTTGGGTACGCCGAGTGAAGCACCTTGTTCGGCACTTTTGAGTACATGGTAGGTCAAATCGACTGGAATTTGACCTGCAATGGCGATGTTTGCCAGTAATAGCAAGCCCAAAGCAAGGATTGTGGCGATAATGATATGATAGTTTTTCATCAAAGATCCTGTATTTTTGAAGTTTCAATATTTAATTATTAAAGCCCTTTCTTGGCTTAAAAAAGCCAGTTATGATTCAACTAAGTACGAAGCGAGATTTAATCCATATCTTTTATTTTTTTGCGTGACTTTAAGTAAATGCTTAAAGATGTTATTGCCCTGATCGGGGAAAAGAGGACGGGGTTTACACGAAATAAGTAGTTTTGGTTATGAACATATTTGATCCCACTCCAATGCATGTCCAACTTCGCGACACACTGCGTTCGTGGGTTATACAAAATCTTGCCCCTATGGCCGCAGAACGTGACCAAAGCGGCGAATTTGATCGAAGATTATTCGACGCGCTAGCAAGCGAGCTTGGTCTTGTTGGCATGTCGGTGTCTGAGAAACTAGGCGGATTAGGTCTTGATCTCGCAGCACTGCTCATGGTTTTTGAAGAGCTCGCCTATGCGGATGCGTCCTTTGCCCTCTCGTTTTTGGCGCATGAACTCCTGTTTTTACACCAACTCGCCGAGAATCTCAGTAATGATGTTCAGCGCCACTACCTAAAAACGCCAATCGCGTCCCTCGCCATGACCGAGCCGCATTCCGGAACCGACGTTTTGGATATGCGTACCACGGCATCGCCAGTTGAAGGCGGCTACGTGATTAACGGTGAGAAGCAGTGGATCAGTAATGCGCCGTTGGCCGAAGCCTTTTTGGTTTTTGCTAAGACGGGTGAGGGGCGTAAAGATATCAGCCTCTTTTTGCTGGATCGCAGTTGTGATGGCTTAAGCGTAGGTAAGGCGGAGGATAAAATGGGCATGCGCTCAAGCCCAACGGCTAGCGTCTACCTCGATCAATGCCGAGTTGGCGGCGAGTATTTGGTAGGACCCTTTAACGGTGCGCTATCGCTTATGATGAAGAATCTAGCCATCGAACGCTTAGGGCTCGCCGCCATATCCTGCGGCATCGCTAAAGCGGCTTTTGATGAAATGAAGTCTTACGCGGCACAACGCAGAGCTTTTGGACGCACAATCGCAGAGTTTGGGCAAATACAAAGTTATATCGCGAAGTCTCATGCCGAGTTGGCCGCTGCCCGCGCTTTGATTTATTCCTGTGCCACAAGCGGTGTTGCGGGGCTGGATCAAACGATGGCCGATAGCTCGAAGTTGTTTGCTAGCACAACGGGCGAGCGCGTTTGTCGCCGCGCGATCCAGTGCATGGGCGCAAACGGCTATAGCAAGGATTACGCGGTTGAACGCTACTACCGCGACGCGGTGCTGCTGTCGATCGGGGGCGGCACGAACGAAGCGCTGCAGAAGAATATTGTACGGGCTTTGTCGAGCTAAGGAAGTTCTGATTTTTTTTGGGTTCGCCCCAAACCTTGCTTCTTTTTTGGGGCTCCGCCCCAAACCCCGCTTCTTTTTTTGGGGCTCCGCCCCAAACCCCGCTAAGGGCTATCGCCCTTAGAACCCTTTTTGCGTACTGCCTTGATTTTATTGGCTTTATTTTGAAAACCTGCCTGACTTTCGTTGTTTTAATCAAGGGCAGCTTTGAAACCAGCCCCTACTGTTCTTGCATTGCTCAGAGTTTCCTTAACGCTTTGCTTTTGGAATCGTAGCGTCGCAGCAGTTCAGCTACGATTTGGGCTTCACCGACATCAGCTCTAAAACCGTAGAGCTTCAACACGGCGGAGTCGAGTTTTTGATGCGCTTTTAGAAGAACTGGCGGCATGCTTAGCGGATCATAAAGAGCCGCTAGACTAGAATCGGGGAACAGATTTCGAGTCTTGAGTATGGTTTGAGCTAGAGCAGAAATTCTTTGCTTTTCCTTTTCATTGGGATCTGGCCAAGGGAAGTTATTGTATACGATATCAATTGAATAGCGATAGTCGATTTTTAGTCTTCCCGCTACAGCGCGCATCCATGCGTTGTGGACGCTAGAGGTGAGTAAAGCAAATTCATATAAACCCGCATCGGCTATGGTAAAAACAGCATTTGTGGCAATGACATCGCGCGAGACGAAAGCGATGGGGATATACTTTCGCCTTTCTGAAATAGTGCTAGGTACGACGAGGTAGTCGCTTTCAGGCTGTCGATTCTCCATAAATAGTGTTGGAAATTGTGCAAATTTTTGCGTAGCAATTTTTCGGCTTTTTTGTCGAAAATCCTGTACAGCTTGCACGCGTTTGAGCACCAAAGGCATGCGTTTTAGCATCTTTGGATCGATATCAACTAACCAAAGGCAGCAGCGCATTTTACCGTTAATGAAGTCTTTGGCCCCAAGCAATCTTTTGATATATGGCTTGGCTTCTGCTTCCTTAGCAATAAAATCGTCGTATTCTGAGTTTTTAATAATTAGCATTCCACCATCAACGGGTTTGCTACCATAAAGCATTGCGGGTACATCGCAGAGCGGGCTACGGCGACTTTTTACCAAAATATCGGGAGCGTCAGTTAAATACAGATTAATGTTTTTGGCCGTGATAATCTTGTCATGCTCGTAAATATACTTTGGCTTTTCGCTATCTTTAGTTTTTTTGCTCCGCGGGCTAGTTTTCTTGCTAAAGCCAATGATAACGCAGTACACCGCTGCTTGGCCTTTGCCCTCATTAATCCACTTAAAGCTGCGGTAGGCAAAGTTAATTTCTATTTGGTACGGCTTTAGTGTATTACACAGGGCAGCGACTTGTTCGCCTTGTGTAATAGAGTTTGTAGCGACAAAGGCAATTTTAGTTTTGGGAGAGTGCTTTAAACACTGAGCTGCTAATAGGAACCAGCAGGCGACGTAGTCTAAGATAGCCACTTTAGGGAAGAGTTTGGCCATATCTTGTTTTTGCTCGTCGGTTTGGTTGCTGAAACCTACATACGGCGGGTTGCCAAAGATATAGTCGAAGTACTCTTCTTTATTTTTTAGCAGACTTTGCCATGGAATATGAATGGCGTTGCCGTGAACGATATTTGCGGCACTTTTCAAAGGGATGCGCAGAACAACGCTGATATTGGGTAAGTGCTTAGCTACGATTTTACGTGCCTCCAGCATCATGAGATGATCCATCAGCCACAGCGACACGCGCGCAACCTCGCAGGGGAAGGCTTTAATCTCTATGCCGTAGAATTGATCCACATCAATAAGAATTTCAGAGCGCGTAAATAAACTTGTCTGGCCTTTGAGCTTTTCTTCGATGATGCGGTTTTCTAAACGACGCAGCTCGCGGTAGCTTATCAGTAAAAAGTTACCGCAACCGCAGGCAGGATCGAAGAATTTTAATGAACGTAGCTCCTTATGAAATTTGTTCAAGCTAGCCTTTGTATGGCGTAGTTCTTCGAATTTGGCGTTTAAATCGTCGAGGAAAAGCGGGTTTAAGACTTTTAATATGTTCTCCTCGCTAGTGTAATGTACTCCGTTTTGTCGCCTTTCGTCCTCCTCCATAATACCTTGGAACATGGCGCCGAAAATCGCTGGCGAAATCTTGTGCCAATCAAAGTAGCAGCAGTGAATGAGCACCTCGCGCAGTGCCGCATTGAAGCGTGGTAGTCGCAAAGTTTCACTAAAGAGCGCACCATCTATATAGGAGAATTTTGCGAGCTCGCCGTAAGAGGACAACTGGATATTTTGCGCCCTGGATGGGATGGCGTGGGGAATGAGTAGGTAAATGTGAGTTTACACAAAAACCTGACACTCCCCATTCTTTTCTCTTCTCTCTCTTGCGAAGAATAGAATGATATTCAAGCCATGTTAAATATAGCATTTTACGCGTTGTACACTTGTAAAATTCTGCTGTTTTGATGTATAGAATCCTACTATGCAGCTTTCGCAATCTGCGCTTACTGCGTCCTTGCTACCCACTTTGTCAGAGTCCTTCTATGTTAAAAGTTCTTTTCAATGATACTCTTAAGCGCCAAGTTTTCACCGAGTTGATCGAAGAAAGCATGCTTGGGTTGATCATTTTGACCCATATCGAAGGACTAATAATCCCCGATTATCTCTACAAATTGGAATTTGTCACCCTAAACTTTAGCCATAGGTTTGGCATCGCCGACTTCAGCTACGGCGAAGAGGGTGTAGAGGCCAGCCTGTCTTTCTCTGGTAAAAACTTCTTCTGTAAGGTTCCATGGTCTGGCGTCGTAGCGATTATACATTCGCAAACTGATGATGAGTATCTCTTCCCGCTCAGTTTTACGAGCAACTTTCTTGCAGGCTATAGAGCTTTGAACAATACAACGCATCTTCGCAGGCTTCCCAGTGAATTGATTCAGGAATATGGCGAAAACTTCATCATAGAGCTTGACTCCGAGGGAAAAGAGCGTCTTCGTATAATAAAGGAAAACGAGTACATTAGCCAAGAGGGTAAGTTCTATAAACCAAGAAAAACTAGTCATCTCAGCCTAGTGGACTAATCGAGAGAAGCTCTGATTCTTTGGGGCTACCGCCCCAAATTCCGTCTAAGGGTTATCGCCATTAGAACCCGCTTTTGTATGGTAATTATTGATTTTATTGACTTTATTTTGAAAACCCGCCTGACTTTCGTTGTTTTAATCAAGGGCAGCTTTGAAAGCTGCCCCTACTTTTTTGGCAATTTTCACATTGTTCAGAGTTTCGCTAAACCCATACGATGACTTGTAGTTATCATTAATAAGCCGCCCAAAGGACGGCTTATTAATGATAACTACTTTGCGGCAGGCGCAACTTGGTTCATTTCTAAGTAATATACTACCGAGTCATTGAACATATTCTCTACCGCCGTTAACAACGCTTTCTTCACATCTTTGGCACCAGCCAATGACATGCCTGGGCGCGCAATTTCTGACCCATCACGTTTAATCCAGCGAATCTTATAGTCTAACTTGAGTACAGCACCGTCGAAATACTGGTCACCCATGCAGCTTACTTGGATTTCGTCTACCTTTAATACGGAATCGGCGAGTTCGGGCGAGGTAATGGGAACCTTTTCGCTGGCAATGTGTTTGAAGCCATTCTTTAACGTTTGGCGGAATTCCTTTACATCCTTACCGCATGCCTTAAATGTGTTGGGCACACCTTCATCGACTAAAGCCATGGTCCCAAAATATCCCATCTTTAGTGCCACGGGCTCTGGCTCTAAGGCCGAAATTCCACAAGCAGTGGACACGATCGCAAAAGCAGCCAATGTTAAAGCCATTAAAGATTTCTTCATTCTTGTACCTTTAAATGTTTTGGGAACAGACTTGTTCCATTTATTGAACCTGCGTAAACCTAAATCACTCAGGCTCTAGCATTGTGGTAATAATTACGAAAAAATGCAAGTAGCCATATTTTGAAGACTAAGCATAGCCAAACGGCCGCAAAGTCCTGTTTCGCCAAAAACTGGACGGGGCGTCGCGGGGTGTCCCCGCGGAGCAGCCTGTTGAACAAATAGAAAGTGAAGCCCAAAAAGTAAAAAAA
>JBBAEA010000128.1:0-9889 GCA_041656175.1 Bradymonadales bacterium
CAACGCTTGTAGACGTTTTTTCTCCCATAAGTTGCTAGATTTCGCAGAGCTCGTCCCCACCCTACTCTACCCTCGAGAGCGACTCATACTTGAGCCTGATGTCGATGAAAAGTTCAATACCATCGTTCAGTACCTCAACAAAAACCACATCATTTTCGATGAATGGGGGTTTAATTCGCTCTATCCCAACGACACAGGTCTGTGCATGCTATTTTACGGACCGCCTGGAACGGGTAAAACGATGGCAGCCTGCGTCATCGGCAACATCTTTTCCATGGATCTTTTTCGTATCGACGTTTCGCGGATTATGAACCGTTACGTCGGCGAAACCGAAAAGAACTTGGCGCGCATCTTCGATGAAGCCGAGAAGGGACGTGTAATATTACTCTTCGATGAGGCGGACTCTCTCTTCTCGAAACGTACCGCCGTAAAATCATCTGTTGATAAGTACGCTAATACCGAAGTAACTTATTTGCTACAGCGCATGGAAGCCCACCGCGGCATTGTTGTACTTACAACGAATGAAGAGAAAAATCTCGATGACGCCTTTAAGCGTAGACTCGGTTTTAGGCTCCACTTTGGTAAACCCCAAGCCGACACGCGAGCAGCCATATTCCGCGCATCCCTGCCTTCAAGCGCTCCAGTTCGCCCCGACATCCACTTTGAACTACTCGGTAAAAGCTTCGAGCTCTCTGGCGGCAATATCAAAAAAGCCGTACTCAGGGCAGCATTTTACGCGGCAAACGAAAACGAGTACATCGGTACTAAACACATCGTTCGCGCATGCTTAGAAGAGCTCAAGGAAGATGAACGACTGACCAATGAATACGTGAGCTTAGAGATGGAGCGCGCCATACACCGCGAAGAGATGAAACCGATGAAATTGTCTTAAAGATGCTCTGATCTATTATGAAGTTAGACCAAATTGCCGCTAAAGGCGAAAAGCAGCTAAAGCTACTCTACAGCGCTGTCACGCTATTTTGCATTATCTTCAGCGTTGCAGCGGCGTATACATATCTTGTGCTCTTCCCCTTCGCTGTTCTTCGAATACTCACGGTTATAGGTTTGTGCCTCTTTTCGCTCATCATCGGGCGACTCATGATTTATTGGAGACAGCGCGACATCCTCGCAATGACCCAACGCGAACTCGACGCTTTGACGCTAAAACTTGACGATCTAGCACAATATTGCCTAGACCATCCCATGCGCGCACCTTTGCTCGCCAAAATTCTACAGCGCCAAAGCGCCATCTAGTCAGTATTTATGTTCCAAGAAAGTTACGAATTCCTAGCCAAGGGCGGGATCATAATGATTCCCATACTCTTGTGCTCCGTCATTGCGCTTGCGCTCTTTTTTGAACGTTTATATTTTTTGCGCAAAAAAAACGTCATTCCCGATCAGTTTGTGCAAAACTTGGTCGAAGCCCTTGAGCATCAGCAGCTGGAGCGCGCGCAAAGCCTCTGCGATCAAAACCCCTCGGTGATCGCGGCGATAGCCAAACATGCGCTGAAGTTTCACGGTAAGCAGCGCGAAAGCATACAAGAAGCCATCGAGGATGAGGCCAAACGCCAAGCTGCTCGCCTCGATCGGCTCGTTCCAGCGATTGGCGCGATTGCAACGATTTCGCCGCTTTTAGGGCTACTCGGTACAGTAACGGGCATGATCGCCGTCTTTGGGCGCGTAGCCTCCGAGTTTAATAGCGGTGCCCAAACTAGCCCTGGGCTTTTGGCTAACGGGATTTGGGAGGCGCTACTCACAACGGCTGCTGGTCTCAGTGTGGCTATTCCTGTTTTCTTCCTACACCACTTTATTATGGCGCGCGTGGACAAGATCTTACTAGAACTTGAGGAGCACTCAACGTCAATTCTTAACGCTATCTCCCCGCCACCCTAAGGGTCTTAAATCCATGCAATTTAGCCAAATTGAGCGCAAAAACCGCAAAAGTCCAACGCTAGATGTCACACCGCTGGTTGATGTTGTCTTTTTGCTGCTTATCTTCTTGTTGCTGACGATGACCTTCGCGGCTCCCATACCCGAGGTCAAGAAAGAAGCCATCATCGACATAGAGCTCGCGCAATCGAGTAGCGCTTCCAGTGAATCCCAGAGCGTGGCTCTTAACGTGTTTCTTGACGCGCAAGGTCAACTCTATATAGATGATGAACAGGCTTTGCCTGTACAGGAGCTAAAAGCGCTGCTTTTGGACAAAAGCCATGACGCGCAGCTCATCGTTAACTTGAAGGCAGACCGCCGTGCCAGCCACGGACAGGTTATAGAAGCGCTCGACCTCATAAAGAGCGCTAATATCAAAAACCTTAATCTTGTTGTCGAAAAATCCCCTTGATGACACGTTGTTATTGGGCGGATTCTTTGCGTGACTCATAGGAGTGATTCATGAAAAACCCCCACAATATTAGCTGTGAGAGACTAGATCAGTTAGTAAACCGTTTTATGGACGCTTATGGCGAATTATCGGATCTCTCGAACTACGAAGGCTACGATCTTCCATCGAAGCAAACGATTACGCGCCTCACGCACACGCTCGAAGCCATACTTTTCCCGGGCTTTACCGAGGAGGAGAACGTGCACACCATCGGTTTTCGCTACTTATTTGGTAAGCGCATAGCGGATGTCGTTGATATACTCAGTGTCGAAGTTAAAAAGAGCTTAATCTATGCCGCAAACTGCGTCAAAAGTCGTTGTAGCGATGGGGGCTGCGAACTTCCTAGCCCAGATCAAGCCGCCGATTTGGTCATGGATTTTATAGAACAGATCCCCGATATCCGACACACGCTTCTCTGTGATGTGCAAGCGGCATACGACGGTGATCCCGCGGCTAGATCCTTCGCCGAAATCATCTTGAGCTACCCTGGGCTGCGAGCACTTGCCGTCTACAGGCTAGCCCACGCCCTACACAGCCTTAATATTCCACTCATTCCGCGCATGATGACAGAGATGATGCACTCACGTACGGGCATAGACATTCACCCTGGCGCCAAAATCGGGAAAGGCCTATTTATCGACCACGGCACCGGCGTCGTTATTGGCGAGACTTCTGTTATCGGTGATAACGTTAAAATCTACCAAGGTGTAACCTTAGGCGCTCTATCGATTCCTCCGGCAAACCTGAAAGAAGCGGTCAAAATCCAGCGCCACCCCACCATAGAAGACGACGTCACCATCTACGCAGGCGCAACCATATTAGGCGGCAAAACCGTCGTCGGCAAAGGCGCAGTCATAGGCTCCAACGTCTGGCTCCCGCACTCTGTAGAGCCTAACAGCAAAGTGCTCTTCTCCCCACCGGAGCTACGTATTAAGAAGGATAGCCCCAAAACTGACTAGCCCTAAGCTTCTCTACCACAGCAAAAAGGACGCCCGTTAAGGCGTCCTTTTTAGTTCTTCTGCTACGTGCTACAGGCGCTAAAGTCGATGAAAAATCAGCTATTTTCGAGTAGCAAGTATTCTGGGGGGTAGCGCAAGATCACCCAAAGGAGCGGTGACTTCGCGCATTTTATGCCTTGGATGCGCGGTTTGAGCGCATACAAGGCATAAAATAACGCGCGAAGCCATCGATCCTGCGGGAAGCTTGCGCGTAGGGGGGCTATAAGCCCCCCGCAAAAAAGAAGCATTGCATCGCTGCACTAGTTCACATTGATATGACAATAATTATTACACGCGTCATTGTCGATATCGTTACCATCGTCGCAGGCTTCGTAGGGTTCATCGACCACGCCGTCGCCGCAATAAGGAGCCAGTTTGCAGCTCGCCGCGCATCCGCCGTAAACGCTGTCATTGATGCCATCGTCGCACTGTTCCCCATGTTGTGTGTCGACGATTGCGTCGCCGCAACGCGGTGGGATGTAGGAGCAGCCGAATCCGCAACCATTGTAGGACCCATCGTTGACGCCATCGTCGCAGACTTCGCCTAAGTGCGCTGACACAATGCCGTCGCCGCACACGGGAAGTTTGCACAGCGAGGTGCACATGTCGCTGTCATCAGTGTTCCCATCATCGCACTCTTCGTCTAGGCGTTTATCGATGTAGTTGTCCCCACATCGGGAGAAGCGGCAGGTTTGCAGGCAATATTTTCCCTCTGGTATGGATGCGGGGACGCTAGGATCGCACTCTTCGCCATCATCCAGCCTGTTGTTATTGCAATTTTCGTAAATGCAGTGAGCGGGGCATTTTCCGGGCTGTCCGTTTTCAGCGCCGTCATCGCAGGCTTCGGGGAACTCGACCTTTCCGTTACCGCAGTAGGGAACAATTTTGCAATCGCGGCTGCAGCCAGATTCGGGTTTTCCGTTGTCCTCGCCCGCGTCACACTCTTCAGCGCCGCGGATTAGCCCATCACCGCATATCGCGTTACAGCTGCTCGTTCCCATGTTCAAAAAGCCGCTTAGCGTTAAGCGGAACGATGAACCGCCCGTACAGCGCTCAGCGTGGAACATATGCATCGGGTAAATTCCACCGGGGAACATCTTGAATTTGCTAGCCGCCGTAGCGCTATCTAGGGTGATGGATTTTTCCCAGCGCGGGTGAATTCCGCCAACGTCGACTCCAAGCTTATGATTAAAGAAGACCCAAACGTCATCGTCGCCATCGAAGGTTAGAACCTCGCCGCCCTTGTACTTAAAATAGCTTTGGAAGGCTGAAGTAAATTCGCCGTTGACTGAACCGTTTGAGCCTGCGGGTCCATAGCCCGCGTTATTGATGGGGTAGAAGCTTGCATTACTATAACTGTAAGTCCCTGGATCCGTCGTACTTTGACTTAAACTCAAAACGCTAGGGATGGTAATATTGATCCCCGGCACATCCTGAAACCACCACTTAAACATGGTCGGACAGGTATAAAGGTAATGGCAAAGTATGTCAGGACTTAGGCTGGGGTCGGCTTTAATTTGAGCGGCGGGCGCGAGATCTGGCGTACCATCGGCGCCAAGATCTTCTAGAACCGCGCCAATACAACGAGAAGCTGGACAATATGAGTAAAAGTCAGGCGAGGGTCTACCCACCTCAGGGAAGTATTGGGCACGATAGCCGTTATCACCCTTACAATTGGCGGGCAAGCTGTTGTAAATAGCTTGCGTTAGATAGCCATTGGTAGGAGTACTCACTTGATTGTTGTTATACCGCACAAAGTCCCTGTAAACGATAGGTAAGTTTAGCGTCGTAGGCGGGGGTCCACTAAAATCGGTGCATGCAAAGCCATCTTCAACCCTACATTGCGAATCGCAGCCATCGCCCGAAATCGTATTCCCATCGTCGCACTCCTCCCCCGCTTCCCACATCGTGATACCGTCGCCGCAAACAGGTTTGCACTGCCCATCCTTACAAATAAAAATCGGCTCTGTCTCGCAAAGTGGGCTGCAGCCATCCCCCGCTTGCAAATTACCATCATCACACTGCTCCCCAGCATCGATCTGTCCGTCGCCGCAAAAGCCTTTAACGCAAGGCGCCCCAGGCACTGGACAGCGCCAACCTAGCTCCACTTTACACAGGCTAGAGCAGCCATCGCCGTTATTCGTACCCCCATCATCGCACTCTTCTAAGCCCTCAACAACTCCATCTCCGCATTTAATTTCCTCACAATCCGCCCCCGCTAGCTCACACTTCCACCCTTCTTGTAAGCGGCAATCCACACAGCCAGCACTCACAATGCTCCCTGTATCACAAGTTTCACCGCCATCGATAATGCCGTTACCGCAAGAGCCTTTAACACAGGGCTTGCCCGCCGTTGGACAGTGATAACCATCCTCAATTTGGCAACGATCCGAGCAACCATCGCCCGAATTGCGATTCGCGTCATCGCACTCTTCGCCAGCAGCAACGATGCCATCCCCGCAGTTGCGCGCATAACACGGTTTACCAGGCTGCGAACAAATCCAACCCGCCTCCAAACGACAAAACTCATCGCAACCATCCCCCGAAACGGTGTTCCCGTCATCACACTGCTTGCCGTCTCCATCCTCTATCGTTCCCGTACCGCATGGTATCGGCGCACACCGCTGGCCTGGAGTTTTACACACATAGCCAGGTTCCACACGACAAAAGCTCGAACAGCCATCCTCCGAAACTCTGTTGTCATCGTCGCACGTTTCGCCCGCATCCAACTCACCGTTTCCACACAATGACTTAACACACGAACCAGTAAGCGGACAAAACCAACCCGCCTCGACCTCGCACGTCGCACTGCAACCGTCGCCGTCACGCGTATTCATGTCATCGCAAGCTTCACCATCGGTTCGCAGCCCGTCGCCGCAATATCGCTCTATGGCACTGCAATCGGACTTACAACCGTTATAGCCGCCCGTATTTACCCCATCGTCGCAAGCCTCGTAACCTGCATCCACTCGTCCGTCCCCGCAGCGCGGTGCGAAGTGACAATTTTTCATGCAGTGCAAGCCATAGGGTTCGTCGGAGTTAAAAAATCCGTCATCGCACTCTTCCCCTTCATCGACAATGCCGTCGCCGCATTCTTTTTTCGCACACGCAAAACCCACGTAAGGACAGTTCCACCCGTCCTCCAGCTCGCAACTCTCCGAACAACCGTCGCCCGAAACGCTGTTGCTATCATCGCAGTCCTCCCCCTCGTCTAAGAGCCCGTTGCCGCATTTTGTCAATTGCACACAAGCTTGGCCTGGCACTGGGCAGCTGTAGCCCTCCTCTACCTGACATACACTCGAGCAGCCGTCGCCCGAAATTGCATTCCCGTCGTCGCAATTCTCGAAAAACTCTGGATCAACGACGCGGTTTCCGCAGCGATCCCCACTGGCCAGCCTCTCGCACGGTTCTCCTACGCGATCGCAGCGCCACCCTTCTTCCAACCTGCAGCTCACCGAGCACCCGTCGCCCGAAACCCTGTTGCCATCATCGCAGTCCTCTCCAAATTCGAGCAGCGCATTCCCGCACACTCCTCCGTCCTCTACGACTCCCCCCGTTATCTCATCTTCACATGCACTGGCTACAAAAACACTAAAAACCGCAAGTATTAGCGTATAAAATACTAAACGTTTCACTACACACCTCATTATGTGGCAAAGTCGCCACCGTTGGCAAACCCTGCCTAAATTTACTGCAATCATTATAACAAAAAATATCATTAAATCCAATACGATTAGAACATTTCCGCGCCCTGTACCAACGCTTTTGCATTAAAAAGTTCAGAAAACGCTCGTTGATATTCCTACTTTTTATATTTTTTTGGGGGGCTTTCGCCCCCCTACGCCCGAGCCTCACGCGTGAATTTGCTAAGAGCTGGCATATCATTTGCGCCGTCTCGGCTATTGCCGAGCCAGCGCAAATGATGCAGCTCTTGCAAATTTCCGCGCGGGGTCTCGGTCTACCCCCCCATAAGTCCATGCTAGCCCTAGACCTACGACCTTGCTTAGGAAAACTCTGATTTAATTGTTCAGAGCTTTCTTAGGAAAAACGCCATAAGCCCAAAACTCTCGTCTTTGACTTTACCCCCACGCGCTGCTATGAGTAATGGCGACTGTGTGTGTATGTGTGTGTGTGTGTGTTTTGAGCATAAACCAATGACATTGGAGTTGAGCAATGAAAACGACGATACGTGGACTGTACTTTTTGGCGTCACTATTACTGGTGTTGGCATGCGACAATGATTCCAGCACCGAAACCAAAGGAGAGCCTTGCCCGCCGATAAGCGCTGAATGCTGCGAGGATGGGGTAACGCAGCCTTGCGTTCGCAGCGACAAATGCACGATTGGGGATGAGAGCCATTACGTCAAACACGATGGCCGTTGCCATGAGGAATTTATCTGCCTCAACACAAAGGAGGAGGCGCAAGGAGAGTTTCGCTGCGTGGCTCAATGCGCAGAGAGCTTGACCATGTGCGGTGCTCGTTGTGTGGACTTTAGTAGCGATTCCCAGCATTGCGGCGGTTGCACTTGGCTAGGCAAAGGCGTGAGCTGCTAAAATGATGGCAATTGTCAAAATGGTGTTTGCCACTGCGCCGAGGGCTGGAGCGGTAACGATTGTTCGACGCCCGTTTGCAATCCCCCTTGCCATAATGAGGGAGGCAACTGCACAGCGCCAGATACCTGCACTTGCAACGATGGCTGGAAGGGCAAACTATGCGATACCCCGATTTGTGATCTTGCTTGCCCAAACAACGCTAGCTGCACAGCGCCGAATACCTGCACTTGCAACGAGGGCTGGAGCGGTAACGATTGTACGACGCCCGTTTGCAATCCCCCTTGCCAAAACGAAGGTACTTGCACAATGCAGCATACTTGCAGCTGCACTGGTGGCTGGGAAGGCGAGCGATGCGAGACTGCGATTTGCGCGCAAACATGCCAAAACGGCGGGCGCTGTACCGCGCCAGATACCTGTACATGCGCAGACGACAAAGTTTGGGCTGGGGCGAGCTGCGAAGTAAGCGTAAATCGCGTGCGCATACCTGCATCTGGCGATCTGACCTCCTTTACGATGGGGCGACCCTACTGGTCTCCTGGTGAAGATGGGTGGGGAAACGACTCCGACGCACTCGGCCACCAAGTGCTCTTGAACGCCTACCTTATAGATCGCTACGAAGTCACGGCGGGCGACTATAAAAATTGTGTCGATGCAGGCCAATGTATGACGGCCTCTACCGGTGGAAACTGTACTTATGACGTGGCGGGAAAAGAGCAGCATCCGATCAACTGCATTGATTGGTTTATGGCCAAAAAATACTGCGAGTGGGCAGGTGGCCGCCTGCCCACGGAAGCAGAATGGGAGCGCGCTGCCAAGGGGCCAAACGGGCACCGCCGCTTCCCTTGGGGCAACAACTGCCCGAAGTCGTGGAGTGCAGAATATTGTACAGGGGGTAATTGGAATGCTACAACGCCTATGGCCAACTGCAAAGAGGCTGATTGCCATGATTCCAAAACGTTCACCTCGCCTGTGGGTTCCTTCCTCTTAGGTCGATCGCCAGAAGGCCTCTACGATATGGCGGGCAATGTTTCGGAGTGGACAAGTGACTGGTCGATGCGTGTCTATGACATTGATAACGTGTCTTTCCCCAAAGGACCAGATACTGGTACTGAGCGCATCATACGCGGGGGCAGCTGGCTCAGCGGAGGCAGCGACTTGCGTGTCGTCCTCCGCGACAAGGAATATCCTTATCAGCGTCCCCCCAACGTCGGCGTTCGCTGTGCTAAGACTATCCCTTAGGGAGACTCTGATTTTTGCAAAAACCGTAGGGGGCAGCTTTCAAAGCTGCCCTTGATTAAAACAACGAAAGTCAGGCGAGTTTTCAAAATATAGTCAATAAAATCAATGCTCTACACACAAAACGGCTTCTACGGGCGATAGCCCTTAGACGGATTTTGGGGCGGTAGCCCTCCATAATCAGAGCTTCCTTAGAAAAACTCTGATGGGTGCAAAAGCAATCAAAACCGCTAAAATAAAGTGTGGAAGCTTGTCCTAGCTTGTTTGAACTCAGCCAAAAATCCAATGAGGTTTTTCTTAGTAAGCTTGATGCGGATTCTAGGAAAAAAAGGAAAAATTACGCTTTTCTTTGCCATTTTGACCCCGTTCTAGAAAGCAAGGAATGCACAAGGGAGCGAGCTCAATCCTGGGTTCCGCCATCAGCGCATCCTCTAGCTCTTGCCCGCTCATCAATTCCTACCAATACTTCGCCGAACAATCAAAATGATCCTCCACACACCATTTCGTTGCCATCTTAGCTCCAATCTGTAGCCCAAAGTTCGCGCGCCGCATTTTTATAAAGTCGTCAACCATTTGCCCGCAGCAAGATAAAACGGCTATTTTTGTGGGGAGCCACATTGCCCCCAGTATCCGTTAGCGCAAAAACACTTGTTTTTGTGCCCTTCAACGCGTTGCGAAGAGGGGGGGGGGTAGCGCAAGATCGCCGAGAATTTTGGCCAAT
>JBBAEA010000129.1:0-9819 GCA_041656175.1 Bradymonadales bacterium
CACGAAAATTCACGAAAAATTCTTTTTTAGTTTTATAGAACCAGCTTGATTTTTTATAGCCTTTCGTGCCTTTCGTGTCTTTAAATTTTGAACCACGAAAACCACGAAAACACACGAAAAATTTTTTTCTTTAATGCTTTTATAAGATTAAAGGATACCTTAGTTTTACATGCCCAGCTTGATTCGTTAAAAGCTTTCGTGCCTTTCGTGTTTTTCGTGGTAAAAAAGCTTTTCGTGGTAAAAAAATAATGCGTTATTGATAGATGCTCTTAGCAGGGTGTGGGGCAGCGCCCCAACCATAAATCAGAGTTTCTCTAAGTTTGTTCGGTTTCAGAGAGTGAGTTCTCGTAGACGCGTGTACAGTTGCGACCGCTACGCTTAGCCGCATAGAGCGCGAGATCCGCGCGCGCAAACAAATTTTCTAGTGCTTCATCGGGTTGGATTGACGCTACGCCGACGCTTGTCGTGATCTGCCCTGGCGCAAATCCCGCTAGCCCTGTGCTCTCGACGGTGTGTCGCAGTTTTTCACCCATTGCGTAGGCTTCCTGCAAACCTGCGCTACCCGTTACAAGTATCACAAACTCTTCCCCGCCGTAGCGCGCGACCATATCTTCATCGCGGCTGTGGGACTTCAAAATTTGCGCAAAATGCTGCAAAACTTTGTCGCCGCGTTCATGGCCAAAGTTGTCGTTACAACTCTTAAAATGATCGATGTCAAAGACGAGCATGCTCATCTTTCGGTTCAAGCGCTGAGCGCGCATGTACTCTTCTTGCAGGTGCTTGGCATAGTGGCTTCGATTGTATACGCCAGTTAAGCCGTCGATTTTTACCATCTCCGAGAGTCGCCTATACAACATCGTTCGCTCAAGCGCGATGGAGGCAAGGTTTGCTACTGTACTTAAACCACGACTTTCCGCGGGGTTGACCAATCTAAGATTAAAGAGGTTGTCCGCAAAGATCACGCCAAAGACCTCATCTTGTAAAAAAATAGGTACACAGGCAAAGTTCTTAAACTTAAGCGTGTGCTGGGTCTCCAACGAATAGTACTCTGCTTCTACGCCGTTGAGAATGATGGGTGCACGCGTTGCAACACACTGCGAAAGAACGTCTTTAAGCTCCAGTTTTATGTGGTTGAGCGTCGGTTTTTCTCTCACGTCATCGAGCTTAATCGATAGCCCCGCCAAATGTTTGGATAGCGCTTGCACCTCAATTTGCGCGGCGCTTGTCGCGTAGCGGTCAATCAGGCTTGGCAAATCCAGTTTCTCTGCCTTAATCCCTTCCCAAATCCGGTGCGCATCCTCTCCGCTCTCAGGTCCCGCACACTGCGACACCCGCAATTCATTGCGCCTATCCCACGCCAAAAACAGCAGCGCTCGGTTAAAATTTAAGCCATCCCCATGCGTAATTCCAGAGAGAATAATGTACAAAATCTGCTCAAGTTCTAAAGTCTTAAGCATGGCGCGCGTAACCGTTAGCTGGAAGCGCAAGCTCTTTAGCAGCTCAAGCTCCGAACCGTCGCTGCGCCTACTGATTCGCCCTAGTTGTGAGTCTGAGAGAATATCGTTTTGCAAAGCGTAGGAAAACCTTTATTTAATGAATAATGATTTGATTTTATCAAGTATTGACACGTCTTTCTTTGTGTTTTGTGCTCTACGTAATCTATCCTGCATAAGGCGAAGTTCTCTTGCAGCCTCTGCATTGCTGTGCTGGGTCATCGTATCAACTGCTTCAAAGTAACGCTGCGCCACATCCATCCTGCCCTCCAACTTCATGATGCGCCCGAGCTGCAAACGTGACTCCACATCGGTCTTTTTTTGTGCCAACGCTTCAAGCCCCGCAATACAGCGCTCGACATCCTCGCGCTTACGCCGACCATCCGCACGCGGTTCAAGCGCGATGTACTCGCAAAAGTAGATGTACGCCTTAATCTGCGCGTCATTAGGCGTCAACTCAAGAGCCTGTAACAATTTCGTGTGCGCTAAGGCATACTCCCCACGCGAAAAGAGCGCAACGCCGTGATCCCTCGCCTTCTCTAGCGCAAAAATCTCCCCCAAATCAATCTCCTCCCCCGCAAACTCTCCAACCCTCGCGTACAATTCCCGCCGCTCTTGGCTCGAAATCGCGTCGTATGCCTCACGGATCCCCGCATTGACCGCCGACAAAATCTCTACCAAAGCCTCCGCATCCTCTCGCCCAAACCTGTCAGGATGAAACTTTTTAATGAGTTGCGAATAGCGCGCGCGCACAGCATCGTCATTGGTGTCAGCGGACAAGCCCAGTAGCTCAAAGGCATTTTTACCCTGCATGTTTTCGTAAAAATGTCGTAATTCCTGAATTTTCTCCATCGTTGCTCGGCATTAAGAGTAAAATCTGAGCGCACAAACGCCCACAATTATAACGTCGCAGAGTTTAGCAGAACAGTCCGCGCTTTCAAGTACATAAAACTATGCTTTCCTTTTTAAACACATCGTTTCATTTGCTCTGAAGTAAAAAAGTAGCATTTTCGTAAACGAGAAAGAACGCTCAACGGAAATCGAATAAAATATTCAGTTCAGCTAAAAATTAGTCGGTTTGCACAGGTAAAAACTGCAGCATTTTGCTTTCTTTTAGTGCCTCAGCCGCGACCAATCGCTGACATCCATGTCGCGATTGAAGGGGAAGGGGGGTACGGGGGGAAACATCTTTTCTTTGGCACAAAGAAAAGGGTTTCCCCCTGCGCAAAGCCCTCCTACTTATCAAGGTTTTTAAAAAGTGTGAGTGGGCGGAATACGCGTGCGGCCCAAGCGGCTTCGTTGTGCTCTGCTTCGGGTTCGTGCCAATGGTATAGGTTCTTTTCGTATTCATAGCCCATCGCTGATAGCCCATCGACAAAAGCTTTGGTAGCGCAGTAGTTGTCTCTATCATTTTCATCCTTGTGCGCATCTTCCTGGCCCGTAGAGCAGCCATCCCCTGGCCCGCCGCCAGAGTCGGCGTAGATTGTAAAGTCGCGTTTTCCAGCGTTTTGGTAAAGCTTAAGCATCGTCGTGTTGTCGAGTCCAAATCGCCCCCAAGCCAAGGTGCCCGAGAGCGAAAGCGCTATATCGTAGCTATCGGGATAGAGGTGAGCGATGTAGAGGCTAATCAAGCCGCCCAATGAAGAACCCATTAGTCCGCGTAACTCTTTTGTGGGGTACTGCTTTTCTATAAAGTTCCGTACATCATCGTGTACAAAAGCCGCATATTCCTTGCCCTTAGAAACGAATACCTCGCCAAAGACTTTATCATCGACGTGTGTGTATTCATTCATGCGATCTTCGGTGTTATCGATACCTACGACTAGGAAATTTGCGCTGATTTGGGCGAGTGCTTCGCGAAGCTTCCATCCGTTGCCGATGGCGTAGGGGGAGAAGAGGTTCTGGCCATCGTGCGCATAAAGCACAGGCCATGGACCACTTCCTGCAGGGACATAGACGCGAAGCGTCCTAGGTTTTAGCCCTTGACCCGCAAAACGATGATAGCGCTCAAGGTGCACCGTTTTGGGAGGCTCTACGTAGCTGATTTCACCAAAATCATCGTACTGGTAAGAGCGCGACCAAGTGTCTGCTTGGTAATCTGAGTTGTTGTAAACAAATTTGTAGCCCGATCCAGCGGCTTGCGACACTGAAATTTCGCTGTACCAAAGATCCTCACCAGCCTTGGTCATTTCTTGGGGGTTCCACTCGTTGAAATCCCCTGCTATGGACCATGAGCCTTGGTCATGCCAATGCAAAAATAGGTATTTTCCGTCCTTGCACTTTACAGGAAAACCCGTTGTTTGCGATATAGTCGTAAAAGCCTCAAGCGTATCGACACTACCAGCGATAGAAGCCCTCGCCCAGTACTCCGCATCTTTAACGATGGGGTCGGGATTGGTAGGGTCGGGATTGGTAGGGTCGGGATTGGTAGGATCGGGATTGGTAGGATCAACCTGTGGATCCTTTTTTATGGAAGTTCCTTCGTCACAGGAATATCCAGCGAATATGAGCATAAAGCTCAAAAATAATAAGAAAAGTCGATGCAAGCGCATGGTTTACTCTCGAGTGTTGGCGCCTTTACGGCTAAGTCCTAGTTAGTAGTATGCTCAAGACGAATGGTTTTCGCAAGTAGAGCTTTACGCAATTTGTAGCGCATCCATAGGGTTTTGCTTCAAGGCAGATTATTCTTTGTTTTGTGGGCTGGTGCTTTATAGCGCCATACACGGGGGGGTAGCGCAAGATCACCTGAAGGAGCGGCGCCTGAGCGTATTTTATGCATTGGATGCGCGGTTTGAGCGCATACAATGCATAAAATAAGACGCGAAGCCGCCGATCATGAAGGAAGCTTGCGCGTAGGGGGGAGTTCCCCCCACCATAAAAATACTCGGTTTTTTCGCCCAACGGCTTCCTTTTATAATGATGCGCGGGCTGTGGAGTTTGGGCGGCTTAGAAGTTAAAGCGGACGTGGAATTTGACTTGGGAGAGGTCAAAGAGGCTTTGTTTTTGCTCGGTGGCGAAGTCAAAGCCGAGGACGGTGCTAGAGAAGTTGCCTTCAAAGCTGTGGATGTAGGAGTAGTCGATGCCAAGGCCAATGACGCTAAAGACGGGTAAAAAGAAAGTTAATCCGGCGCTTGCCTTAAGGCTAGGGCCTTTCCAAGACCATGAGTTGTTGGTGTTGGTATCGAGGGTGGCGGTGTAGTAGGAGTAGCCGCCGCCGATGCCGAGCCAGATGTCGAGTACAACGGCGCGGATAAAGAATTTTAGCATGCCGTTGGCTTGTAGGATGAAGCTAGATTTGTATTCGTCGCGTGGCATGCCCCCGAGATCGAGGTCGGCGAACAGGCCAACGCCTAGGATGCCAGCGATGTCGGCGACGTAGCCCGCGCTGAAGGAGCCGAGGGGACCTGCTTCGAAAACGTCGCGGTTGCAGGCGCTATTGCTTTTGTCGAGGCTGTGGCAGGCTTGGGCGCCGATGCCAATGAGTATGTCAAAGCCTCCGAGACCAGCTTCGGCATGGGCATGGCGAGTGGGTGCGAAGGCGAGTAGGGCGATGGCGAGAAGTGAGGCGAATAAGATTCGGGTGAATGAGGGTTTCATGATCTTCCTTTGCCTGTAAGGCGATGTGAATAAACGATGCTTTGCACTGTCGTCACTGAAGCAGTCTGCACGCGTATGAGCGCGTGTAAGAGCGCAGTTGAACTTTAATGCTTTTTATCGCGAAATGAAAGTCTGTATTTTGGTGTTGCTTTCGTAACAAGGCACGTAGCCTGTGTTGGAGCGATATTTGGAGTTAAGGGAGTTGGAATGAAGGCGAGTTTGCTTTGGTTAATGGGGCTATATTTGCTGTTTGAACTGCTGATTTTCTGGGGCATTTGGCGCTTACACGGTTTGTTATTGGCGTTAGGGATAAATTTCGCATTTTTCTTGTTAGGGCTAATTTTCTTGCGTGCGGGGCGTGGGAGTTTGCGCAGATTTCAGCTTGGGGCGTCCTTGCCAGCGGACGGAGGGGGGCAAATCGCGTATTCTGTTGCGGGAGTATTGTTGATGCTACCCGGGGTTTTGACCTCGTTGGCGGGCTTACTTGTGTTGGTTCCCAAAACGCGGCGAGCGTTGCAGCGCGTATTTTCGGCGTACTTGGGGCGTGCGATCTTTAAATCGACGCCACAGGGCTTTGACGTGTTTTCGGGATTTCGGGAGTATGGCGGCAAAGATCTAGGGGAGCGAGAGAGCGATGTCGCTGATTTGGGTGAAGTAATTGATGTGGAGTATGAGGAAATATGAAATCCGCCATACGAAATATGTGTTAGGGGGCTGTGATCGACTTCATGCTCTGCTAAAAGATCCGCGAGACTGCGTTTTGGCTTTTCTGAATACAAGGCGCTGTCTAAGCGTTATCAAACTATGGTCTATTGACCATGTGGGAATGGCTGTGTTAAACTTGTTCTAGGTTATTATGAATGACCTAAGCGAACTCTGGCTATGGGGTGAGTGGGGGCTTTGGCTTGAGAGCGTTTGGCTTTTTAGCTTGTTTAAGGAGAGTTCTTGTGCTTGCTGTCATGAGAAAGACTATGTCTATGGGCGTCCTATTGGGCGCTGCGCTTGTATTGATGAGCGTTTTTGGCTGCGACGTAATGGCACCAGAGGCAAATTCTGGTGTAGATAAGGATCGCTTGGGTGCGGTGGCTATAGAGCTGGACGCCTTGGTTCTTGATCACGTTAATTGCCTTGAGGGTGATAAGACCGACTGGAAATATTTTAATGTTGACGAGGAGATGGACGTCGCGGTGACGTTTGCGTTTGATGAGCCCAATGCGGGTGGCACGGTGGTGTTGCGACGAGCGACGGGCGAGGAAATAAATCGCATGAAGTTTAGGCCGGGAAAACGTATGCAGTACGTTTTTAAGGCGATTCCTGGTCACTATTATTTGGAAATATTTTGCGAGGCTTACGAGTCTGAGTACACCATAGAGGTTTCACGTCCTTTGTAGGATGGCGTTAGGATAGCTGGCTATGGCAACGAAACTGAACAGTGCAGCAAAGACAGATGTTGGGCGAAAGCGCGATGTCAATGAAGACGTCTTCATGGTAATGCCGCAGCAGGGTCTGTATTTGTTGGCTGATGGTATGGGGGGGCATGCGTCTGGACAGGTAGCCTCGCGCTTGGCAGTGACGAGCGTTTCGCAATATATTTGTGAAATCGCTAGGCAGCCAGGCTTTAGGTTTGAGTACAAAACTAACCCCGCTTTTTCGTACGAAGCGAACTTGTTGAGCTGCGCAATTCAGTATGCCAACGAACGTGTCTATATTCAGTCCTGCAAAGACCGAAGCATGGAGGGGATGGGAACTACGATTACTGCGATCTTTAACGCGCCACACGCTTTTGTCTTAGCACACGTTGGAGATTCCCGTATTTACCGACTTCGAGATGGGCAGTTGCTTCAAATCTCGAAGGACCACTCATTGCTGAACCACCTCATCGATAGCGGTGAAATTAGAGCTGAGGATGCGGGAAAGTTTAGTAATAAAAACGTTATTTTGCGCGCGATTGGCCTAAAAGATACCGTTGATGTTGAGATCAAGGAAGTTGCCCGTGTACAGGGTGATGTCTACTTGATGTGCTCCGATGGTCTGAGCGATCTTGTGGGTGCAGGGCAAATAGCCAAGAGCCTCACCGAGACCAGCAGCCTCAACGACGCCTGCGACCGCTTAGTGAACCTCGCCAATAACGCGGGCGGGAAAGATAATATTACGGTTGTTTGCATAGAGATAGAACAAGAGGACGATATCCCTGTAAGTGCGACTCCTATGGTATCCCAAACGCGGATGCGTCCAGTGGGCGGAGTGGCGGGTGGGCTTGGGGGGTCTTATCCAACACAAGCCCCGCCTTTTGCAGCGGCGCCGGCTCCAGCAATTTCGCCGCATGGACCGCCACCAAACGCGCGCGCCATGCACGTGGGTGCAGTGGCACAGAGTCCAGTGCATTCGTCCCCCGTACTCGATGCTGTACCCCTTGGGATGCCTCCCGAGATTCGCCAGCACTCGGTTCGAGAGCCATGCTTATGCACGTTAGATTCGGTCGAGCGTGGCAAGCCCAAAACGACTACTTCCATGCCTGCGATCCCGATATCCGGTAAACTAAAACCGGTGATGGCAGACGCCCTAGCTTACGGCGCCGAGGCTGCGCCTAGCCGCAGTCGTTTTGCGGGGCTAGAGTCTAAAGCGCAAACAGACGCTGACGATGCGCCCCCGAGTGAGAAAGAGCGTAAGAGAGTACGTGCGCCAGAGGATAAGCATGCTGCGCTAGAAGCTTCCCAAAACGAGGATGGAATTAGGGAAGAGCTTTTGGCCTTAGCGAAAAAGAATGAAGAAGAGCAGGTGACTAGAATTCAGCAGCGACCTAAGTTCGATAAAATGCGAATTCAAAAAGTCAAAACGCCAGAAGCCGAAGTTGCACAAAGCGCTGAACTTTTATTGACCGATAGCCCGAAGTTAGCGCCACAGCTTGCGCCCGCTGAATTGCACCTACACGAGCCTCCCCAGCTACCAAGTGAGAACCAAGACGTGGCCGAGCATGATGACGGCGACGATGACGACGATGCCACCAAAACCCAAATAGAGCTTCCCGTGCTCAATCAGAGTATTTTGAGAAGATACGATGAGGCGCTCGCACAAAAGTCTGGGGACAGTGCAGATAAACTCAATACTGCGTTGGCTGGTGCCATCGTTTCAGAGACGACGCCTACGCTACCCTCTAGCCCCATCATTCCCGAAAAACTGAGCGAGCCGCCTATACCCGATGCGATGTCAAAACCTGCGTCGCCGATGTTGCCTCCCAACGCCCCGCCACTACTTATGGCGACCCCGCCTAGTCTGGCGCCTAGCCAAGCGCCAGCGCCCGCAGAACTTATCGCTGCGGAGAATGTGATGGATCCACACGCAGCGCTTTTGCCCCCGAAGCAGGATGCTTCGATACAAGAAGACAGGGAAGAGAAGAATACAGCAGAACATGACAGTAGTGATGATAGCATCGTCATTGATCCCTCATTACTTGAAGCTGCTGGGGTACAGATGTCCAACGAAGATGAAGAGATTGATAGTGATGAAGTTACGCGAAGATTTAACCCCTTCTCTTTTTGGAAAAAATCCAACACATAATGTTTTTGCAAAAATAGCGTGTGCAGGGATGATCGCTCTCTTTTGCATAGCGAGCGTAGCCTGCGAAGCTAAAAAGAGAACAGAGCAAGAGCACGTGCCCATACAAGATGAACTTGCAAAGCAAGGCGAATTCGTCGCTAAAGTGCAGCTTGGGCAAAGAACCATGGACGATCTTCAAAACGCAATGTCCGAGGCCAAAAAACTGCTCCCGCCAGCTGTTTACGAAGCGCTTGAACAGGATCAGGAACGCTGGGAGAAGGGCGAAAAAGCTAAGGATATCAATACGTTTTTAGCGCAAGGCATGCCCTCTGCGCAAGCCTACGAGGCCGCGTACTTTGAGCGAATTCGCTACGTGAATCGCTACGTAAGCCTGCAGTACCTCAAGGAGAACCCCGAGCAACTCCAAGGCTACTACCGTGCTGCGGACGGCTCCGAAATTGAGCTTTACCACTACGATAAAGAGAGCAACGAGCTGCGCATCGTTATCACGGATGCCACGACGAAATTGCAGCTAACCGCAGTCGCCCAAGCTTCGCAGTTCGTCGCCGACTTTACCGCGCAAAGCGATGAACGAGCGACATTTAGAGCAACGCGTGAGGGGAAAAGCTTAAAACTCGAATTTGGACCCGACTGGGAACACAGCATCTTTGCACAAAAAGCCCCTGCGATACCCACAGAATACGAAATAGTTATCGCCAAGGAAGAGCCATAGAGCAGAGCCGTATATCTTTGCAGCCAACGAGTATTGCGTTTCGACTTACAAGATGCCAGCGTAAAGGACAGAGCGTAAGCAGCTGTTGGCTAACTTTGACTTCAGGCTAAATTTGAGACTTTTGCGCGGCTAGAAATAATGAATTTAATGAGACCTTTGCACGGCTAGAAATTGTGAATTTAATTTTACAAATCCGATACAGTTTTAAACAAAATGAGGCATTTAGTAGAGGAATATAGGCTGAAATACTAATAAAATAAGGCAAGGTGAAGATGGAATGACATTTTATTAGAAAAGTGCTTAAAAGAGTGCTTTCTTAGTGCCACAGCCGTCCAGGCTGTGGCCGCTTCGCGCGCGGCTTCAGCCGCGACCAATCGCTGACATCCATGTCGCGATTGAAGGGGAAGGGGGGTACGGGGGGAAACATCTTTTCTTTGGCACAAAGAAAAGGGTTTCCCC